>JAIDVZ010000064.1 GCA_029059365.1 Opitutales bacterium
AAATTTTTACAACATTCAAAACTGCATGTGGTAAATTCCCAGTCACATCTCCTATGTTTAAAATACATAATATATTGCTAGACAAGGAGTTACAAAACTTCTTTAGTGCTTCAGATAAACTTGTTCCTTCCTGTAATTCCTGTAAAACGTTCTGTAATAATCGTCTTTCTTGTACATTAGAAGTATTCTTTATGATCGAAATGATCGCATCAGTTAATGTTAACTGCGCATTTAGTAAATCATACAATTTTTCGAAAAATCGTACACTGTCTTCCAAACTTAAACATGTGTTCCCGCGTATATGTGTTTTCCAAAATGAACGCGATTCTTTAGCATCTTGTTTTTCCTGCAACTCCAATACACAGATATTTTTTTGTGACAAAATATTTAACGCCTGCTTACGGTTACTAGCATCCAACTCTCCATCAATGGACTCCCCATTTTCTAAAATTCCACGATACAAAAACTTCATACTAACGCTTGGAGTATAACATCGAAGTTTTGTTATACAACCCTAATACGTCAGTTGATTTTTTAACATGGCAGAGCCATATTGCTGCAAAAAGGCCTTAAAGAATGTTTCAACTTTTTTTATATCTTCTTGATATTCAGGAGATTGCACCAAATTATGCTCCAATAAATAATCCTCGCGCAAATAAAATCCCACCGTTTGTTCGGCGGTCATTTGCAGAACAAAATCATGCGTAATTATCTGGTAAACACCATTACTGAAGCTTACCGAATAATGCGGCGCATCTTTATCGAACATGTCACTGCCAAATTGCAAAATATGGCTGATCATATCCCAATAAGTTCAATATAGTTGGCATAATATCAATTTGCTGAACAACTGTATCGGATCGACCGACTAATCCTCCGTTCGGATCAAATATTATTAACGGGATTGAGAACCCTCCAACATTATTGACATAATATGGTTGTTGTTGACCTGACGTGTGGTCAGCGACCAGTATAAAAATAGTGTCTTTATACCAATCCATTTTCTCCGCTGTTTCAAAAAATTTCTGCAATGAATAATCCGCATACGCAATAAATTCCGGTAGCGGAATCACATCTTTCGGAAATTTTCCGTTAAATTCTGCTGGATAAAGGTATGGATGGTGCGATGATAATGTAAACACTACCGATACAAATGGTTGTTTCGTGGCATCAACTTTACGTGCTACAAATTGTAAAAATCTGTCATCATATACTCCCCAAGCGCGTATATCTTCTTTTGGCCCATCGTAATCACCACGGTTAAAATAAGCCTTTAGTCCCGCTTTGAGGCGTGCCCTATCGAAATGACAAGAATTTCTATGCCCTCCGCAAAAAAACATCGTTTGATAACCCGCTTTGCTGAGTAATTTCGGCCATGCAGCAACAACGTTTTCTGCATATCTGCTAACTACAAACGTTGAATCAAATAACGGTGGAATCCCTATCGCAATGGAAACCAGTGCATCAACTGAAATTCTGCCATTTGCAAACGCATCGAATACATAACTTTTCTCCATCAATGAATCCAAAAATGGCGTGAAACTCCGAGTGCCCTCTTTCTTGAATTGTTGATCGATCCCGCCGACATATTCTCCGGAAAAACTCTCTAAAATTATAATAACAACATTTTTACCACGGAACTTTCCAGCTAAAGAAGTCATTGGTTGATGTTTCGGGGAATAGAAAGCAAGAGCTTCATCATCAGTCTGGAAATAATGAACTTGCGAAAGACTTTTTTGTTTAAATGTATGGATAATATTGAGCGCAGAATTATTAGCTAATGAAGCCACAATAGGCTCATCAATATATGCTAAAGTATCGATTGTCTTAAGTGATCTTCTATAAAATCCACCGCGTATGCATATGATCCCTACAGCCACTCCGATAATGAAAACTACATATTCTCGCCAACTGACACGCTGAATCTTGCGAACAACCCGGAATTTGAAAGAGGTGAAAAAAAGAGCCACCAACATCAAACAACCTGTCAACGTGACGTACCAGAACTGCTTTAACATCTCGACATAAACTTCCGGATCCTCTGTCAACAGTACAGTTTCTTTAAAAATATCACTGCTCATCCGACGGTACGAAAACGAAAAATATTTGGCATCGACGACATTCACGAACAGTGCAAGAAAATTAACCACAAAAAACAACAAGTTTGAGCATCGAACAACAGTCGCATTCGCCTTCCAACGCACAGGTAAAAACCAGATCAAAAAAACCAAAACATTGACCGTAAAAATCGTCATGATATCGACGTAAGCACCGATGAAAAATGCACGTATCAGGAGGTGTGTTGATGCCGATCGTAGGAGATGATAATTGCAGCACAAAAAAAGTACACGTGCGGCAAAAAATAATCCTAACAAAGCAAGGATTTTGACAAAAAAATGCTTTATAGATATACTATTTGAAAATTTTTTATCGTCCATTAT
>JAIDVZ010000065.1 GCA_029059365.1 Opitutales bacterium
ATTTTCGATGTTCGAGTTGCGAATATGGGTCGCTATTTTTTCAAAATTTTCCTGCAAATTATTTTTTATAATCTTACCATCATCGATGATTTGTTTACGCTCTTTTTGACATGTTTCTGCTGTTTGTAATAATTTTGTCTGAACCAAAAGAGCATCAATTGTTTGGCGAGTATCGACTATTTGTGCTCGAATTTTGTCTTTGATAGGATTTTGTTTGTCCAGTATCGCGCTTTCAGATTCTTCAAACTGATCTTGATATTTGGCTATTGGGTCCGACATTGCCCCGGATATTGTTTGCGCGTGCCTGGCATGCAGCTCAGTTTGTTGTATCAACGATTCGGATTTTGGACATATTGTTGCACTTGGACAGATGTCATTTACTAATCCTTCGTGCGATCCTTCTAATACTTTGCTTAATCCTTCTAGACAAGCGTTACTTATATCAAAATATTGTATTAATTGATCTACCGCACTACTTTTAACTACACTATTATTTGTCATGCATGCATTGTATCTTTTGGTAAAAGGTGTGTCAAATTTATTTGCAAGTTAGTAAAAATTTATTTTATAAAAAACTTACGTATATTTTTTTGAACGATTTTTATTTTTTGCCGTCTTAAGAAGTAACCGACGACGAAGGTTTAGTTAATTGTTCAGGAAAAAACTTAATGGCAGTGGTGTTATCTACTGCCTTTCTTTTTGTTCACTTTGGTTATGGTGCAGTGGGGATTCCCGACGTCCAATTCTTCCGCATATCGAAATATCGCTGGTTGGTCGTGCATGAATCGGAATTTGTAAATTTTTTTCGTATTGTTTAACACCTTCAGGCATAGACTGTCTAGCGCGACTGGGTCTGAGCTCAGCAGAACGTGCGGCAATGAACATGTATAATTTTCATTGTACTGAAGTGAGTCACAGTATTGAAAATGTTCGAGAGTCGTAATCGTGAATAAGAATTTATCCTTCAGTTCTTGAATGGCGAAAATTTGAGCAGCTGCGACTGCACAATTGGTTGGATTTGCCAAAAAACGCTTATTGTTGCTTATATTAAAGATTGAGCCATGTACTAAACTTCCAATCACACCATGCTCAAAGCTCCCGGTGTATATCGGTAGATCGATCCAACCATCAACCCCAAACATTAGCAATGTTGGTAAATAGCTTTTGTGTAAATCATTAGGCCCGTTATCTAGCCAAAAATTGGCGTGCAGTAGAATTTTATCGGAAGCTAGTGTGCTGGTGTATGCCCAACGTTCATCGTGAAATTTTTTGTCATCCACCCAAAAAACTGGCATCCTGTGAAATGTTAGTCCAATACGAGATTGTTGACTGAGTCGTGGCAAATATCCGCATTGCTGCAAACTATTTTTGGAATCTCCAACTATTAAAATGTTTTCTTTCTTAAATCCGCATCTTTCGAGATATTTGCACAGCGCAAGCACGAGTTTATGTGGTGTACACAGCCCTGGGCCGCTGTGCGTATACACTCGCAATGCGATTAGACCCGTTTCACCTGGAACGAGTTTCTTTTGCTCTTCAAAGCTTTTTACAAGTAAATTCACCGCTAGCTCGTAATCGTGATATTCAAACCCTGATACCTTGTAATCATAAATTTCGCTGGTCCCTGCAGCCAATAAACAGGGAAGCAACAAGATGAATATCACACCAAATGCTAAACGATTGAGCATCAGAGGTTCAATATATTTTATATTTGCTATTATCAATTATATTCGTGATATCGTGCGGTTGCAGGTCTATGATTTTATCGGATATTTTAGCTAAAATAAAGGGTTGCAAGATCTTAGTAATCGGTGATGTGATGCTCGACCATTATGTGGTTGGTGATGCGACCAGGATTTCGCCTGAAGCCCCGGTGCCGGTAGTGGCTGTTGAGAAGGAAAATTATACTTTAGGTGCTGCTGCGAATGTCGCGTTGAACGTGCTTAGTCTTGGTGGAATTGCTGAATTATGCGGTATAATTGGTAAGGACCGCGCTGGAGAAAAGATGATGTCCATACTGTCGGATAGTGATATAAAATTTTCTTCTCGCTTTGAGAAAAAGAACGCCGATACCATCATAAAAACACGTGTTGTGGTTCGTGGTCAGCAACTATGCCGCGTCGATAAAGAAGCAAAAAAATCGATATATTCCCTAAGATCAGACGAGGATTTAGCATATATTGAGTCAAGGATCGCGCAGAGTGATGCGATTATTTTATCAGATTACAACAAAGGAGTCTTGGACAATTCAAATGTAAAATTATTCATTGATTGGGCGAAAAAGTACGATACATTTGTGGCTATTGATCCGAAACCAGCAAATCAATTAAAGTACAGTGCAGTTGATTTGATGACCCCGAATAAATCAGAAGCATATAAATTGGCTGGGTATGAGTTTGAGCCGGATGGTGAGCCACTTGAGTCCATCTGTCAAAACTTAGATGAACAATTCCGTCCAAAGTATTTGATCATCACGCTTGGACCAGATGGGATGTTGTTGAGCACACGTGGTAAAATTGATGAAATTATGCCGACCTATGCCCGTGAAGTTTTTGATGTTTCCGGTGCCGGGGATACAGCGATTTCAGCTTTAAGTCTGGCTTTGGCGAGCGGTATATCAGTCAAAGATGCTATGCATTTTGCGAACTATGCAGCTGGTGTGGTAGTTGGTAAGAGTGGTACCGCGGTTGCATTTCCTGATGAAATTTTGAATTTTGGCGATAAACATTAAGTTTACATGATGTTGGGGATTTTTCTAGATCGTGATGGAACGTTGATAGAAGACAGGAATTATTTAAAAAACCCTGATGAAGTTGCTGTTTTACCGGGCGTCCGTGAAGCCATAAAAATTTTTCAGCAACTAAAAAGCCGGATATTTTTGTTTAGTAATCAAAGTGGTATCGCACGTGGGGTGCTAAAAATGTCAGATGTTGAGCTTTGTAATGCCGTTATGCTTAAACAGATCGGCTGTGGGAATTTTTTTGATGATATCTGTATCGCCCCCGAAGGGCCTAATGATCAAGTCAGTTATCGCAAGCCATCTCCAAAATTCATTAATGAAATGCTCATGAAATATTCCTTAAAAAAAGAAGAATGTTTTATGGTAGGCGATAAATTAAGCGATATTATGGCTGGGCTAAACGCGGGGATAAATTCAGTTTTGATCCGTAATAATAATCAAGATGGAGCGGAAATTGATGATTTAATAAAG
>JAIDVZ010000066.1 GCA_029059365.1 Opitutales bacterium
TTAAATTGACATCCCAACCTATTACTCGTCTTTTTATAAGATAAGTATTGTATTCAAAATACAGAGGCATAATCGGCATATCGTCAATCAGCACACCTTCTGCACGCTCCAAAATTTGCGAACGCACAGCTAAATTATGAGAGCTCATAGCTAAATCCAGCAATTTATTATATTCCTCATTACTCCAGCGACAATAATTCTGCTGACTCAACTCAGAAAATAATCCCAAAAATGTCATCGGATCTGGATAATCCCCAAACCAATCACTGAGCACCATGTCAAACTGTCCACGTTTCCTGAAATGTAAAAATTTATCCCAAGGACAGTATTTTATCTCAACATCTATGCCAAGATTCTCTTTCCACTCTTGTTTTAAAAACTCGACAATCACTTTACATTGACTGCGATCATTGGATAATATTGTTAACTTCGGAAAATTCTCAGCGTAACCAGCTTTTTTGAGCAAATCTTTGGCGCATTCAACATCTTCTTTGAATAAGGACTCATTACTATACCCCTCCAGTGAAGATGGTATCAATCTATACGCTGCACAAACAGCAATGTTTGGTAATAGCGGTAACAATTTTTCACGGTTGATTGAAATTGCTAACGCGGTACGGACATCACGATTGTTCAGTGGGCTGTTTGTGATATTAAACGCTAAATAACAACACCCGAAACATAGAGTCGATTTTGTTTCTTTTTCCGGAACTAGATTCTTAAGGTCCCCAAATTGATGATCATATGACATAGAATCGATAACACTATGTGGAACAACGTCTATAACATCCTCTTGGAACATTTTTAAAATTTCGGACTCGTTATCGCCAAATATCCATTTCACGCCGTCCAATTTTATATTCTCGTAGTCCCAATAATACGGATTTTTTTCGAGAACAATATTCTTATCTTGTTTACATTTAGCTACCACAAACGGTCCATTTGATACACATATATCACCAAAATCATTGCTCCAATCGCCAAATGACTCCAGTGACTCACATACCATTTTGTTCAGTGGGTACCAACATGGCTGCATGATCAGGTACATAAACGAGCTACACGGTTTTTCTAATTCTATTCGCAAAGTATGCTTATCGATGGCACTAATACCCACCTTACCGAAATCACGGATCTTGTGCTCATAAAATTTCTTTGCGTTCTTTATCGGAAAAAACATCTCTACAAATGTACATCCCAAGCGTGAAGATATCGCTCGTTTAACTGGAAAAATG
Organism: Opitutales bacterium; assembly: GCA_029059365.1. Taxonomy (GTDB): domain Bacteria; phylum Verrucomicrobiota; class Verrucomicrobiia; order Opitutales; family JAIRKQ01; genus JAIDVZ01. Next base: position 1,236 of record JAIDVZ010000066.1, read on the forward strand.
AAATCATCTGCAGTAACAAAATCCCCATTAGACCATCTAGCATTCTTTCGCAAATAAAATTCGTAAACTTTCCCATCCTCAGAAACGGTCCATTTTTCTGCAACACCAGGCAATGGCCGATAGGTCCCCGGTTCTGGAACAACAAGGCCCTCGAATATCGCACTCAAAAACTTCACCTCATTTACACTAGACGCTACCTGTGGATCGATATTGATAATCGTATCTAAGCTACCGATGGACAATATCTTCTTATCACGTACTTTATCGTGATTTTCGCACCCCAACAATCCACAAAGAAATATCGATAAAAATAGCAACCTAAACGTTCTAAACATACTCTACTTCCATCCTTCGAGGAGTACGACATTTCAAAAAAAGCTACATTTGTCAGTAAAAATCTTTACACGAGAAAATATAAAACTCCTCATTAAGGATATTCTCGTCTTTATAACAATTACATGCAACCAACGTTTCTATTTCAGATGTCTAAAATTTAGACAAAAAATTGGCATCGTTCCATATAGTAGCTGACTCTTATTCACATCAGACGCTGCCCACGAATA
>JAIDVZ010000067.1 GCA_029059365.1 Opitutales bacterium
AAGTAAATTATATAATAGCGCTATTAGAAAAATCAGCCGTTTGGTTGGAAAGGGAAAAGTCGGTGCTCGTCTGTGCAAATTATGCAGAGAGATGAAATTTGCACTAAAGGATTTTTTCTTATCTTCTTCATTTTTTGAGAAGTATGGATTACGATATTTTGGTCCGGTTGATGGACACAATATTGAACAACTGGAAAATTATTTAACTCTTTGTAAATCAACTGATTACCCGGTTTTGTTGCATGTCAAAACGATAAAAGGTAAGGGCAACGATTCTGCTTCCGAATTTCCTGACAAATTTCATAGCATCTCGCCATTACGCTCCGATTCTCAGATGCGTATGAACCACGTCTTGGGGCAGGAGTTGCTCAAGTTAGCGCGTGCCGATAAACGTATTATTGGTGTTACAGCTGCGATGGCCAATGGCACTGGATTGGCATATCTGAGGGATAATTTACCAAATCAATATTTAGATGTTGGGATTGCCGAGGAGCATGCAGTTACGATGTGTGCTGGGCTTGCAAAAGCGGGTATGAGACCGGTCTGTATAATTTATTCAACATTTATGCAACGGGCATTTGATCAGCTTCTTCATGACATTTGTTTACAAAATTTGCCGGTAATTTTTTGTATTGAACGGGCAGGATTAGCAGCGAATGATGGGCCGACGCACCATGGGCTATTTGATATTACTTATACGCGATGTTTGCCGAATGCGGTGGTCATGCAGCCACGTAATACTGCTGAATTTCAGGCCATGATCAGAGAGGCGATGAACTACAAAAATCCGATTTTTATTCGATACAACAGTGCTTATAATTACAGCAATAATTTACCGGTGGCGCCGCTTAAGCATGGATGTGCTGAGACATTAAAACAGGGGTGTGATATTTGCTTGGTTGCGCTTGGCAAGTTTATTGATTCTGCAATTAAGGTGGATGAATATTTAGGCGGAAAGTGTGGTATCGTTAACGCGCGTTTCATTAAGCCGCTGGACCGAAATTTGTTGTTAGCCTTAGCTAAAGAATATAGCTTAATTGCCAGCCTGGAAGACAATGTATTGGCCGGTGGATTTGGCAGTGCGCTCATGGAATATTATAACGAATGTGATATAAATGTGCCTGTTTTGCGTTTTGGTTGGCCGGATTGCTTCGTTGAACACGGGACTAATCCGGAAATTTTGCAAGATACTTATCATCTCGATCCTAAATCGATCGCAGAGCGGATCTCAGCTTATAAAAAGAGTATGGCTAAATAGTAGAA
>JAIDVZ010000068.1 GCA_029059365.1 Opitutales bacterium
AAAGTACTGTGATCGTTATTAAAAATTTCATTTTCTAGTTTAGATTCAAGAGGTTCATTGCTCGAAAGAAGCCCATCTGATAGGAGTTTAACTTCTAAGTGGTTAATCACAGGTTCTACCGCAGACTGCAACTCTTTTAGGTACTCAATTGCTGTAATTTTTACTTCATCTGGAGTTTGATAATCCCAAAATTGCTTTTCATCTGCTGATTTTTCTTCGAAAAGTTTTTCGTTGCCAGTAGCGAATCCGATAGCCATGTTAATATAGCCGCCAAGCCTCATAATGCTAATGCTATTAAAATTCTCCATTGAAGACCCTAATGCCTTTAGTCTTTCAGCTTGTTCCTCATTTTTTGATATTAGTTTTCCACATTCTTTTTCGAGTTTTTCATATTCGTTTTTGAATTTTTCAGCAGCATCCTGTGTTTCAAATGGTATGGACATTCCTTCGACTAACACTCGAAACCCGCCATATTTTTCGTCTTTAATTAAAGTTACTGAATTAGAAATGTTGTTTACTTCTTGTGTTGATTGGGGCGAGTTGAGGTCCAAGGTGTTGATTTGCGGGGAGAGAAGGTCATTTATCCCTTCCGCCGACGCATTCAAATTGGCGTTTTGTGTGTGGTCTTGTCCAATGTGTGCATCTTCTGTATTATTGTTTGTTGTAGAATCGTTGGGTTTTGAGGATGTATTCTCAGCAGGTGATAGATGTTTTGACTGAGGATCTTTGGTTGAATCTGCAGCATGTTCTTCTGTTAAATCTTTTTTCTGTGTTCGATGGTTTGGCGATTGAAGCGTTTCGTTATTATTTGGTTTTAGTTTTACGATGACAGTCCCGGTATTAAAATTGGTTGCATTTTGGTCTATTTCATTATTGGGGCCTGTCCCCTGAGGCGGGTTGTTTTTTCCTACTTTGCTCATATTTTTTATAAAAAAATCAAAACTTAGAGTAAAATTTTTGCAAAGTTTTGCAATAAAACATTTAAAACAGATTGTTTAAAATTTTACTCTTTTTTGAGATGAGCAGTTCAATTTACCTGTAAAATCCACCGCGTGGATACACGCTGGATTATAAAAATTTTTCGCGATATAGCATAGAATTAGCTACAAGGTGAGTATTTTGAGTATCAGTTAAGTGATTTAAGATCGTTAATCCAAATTGCGCTGATGCCCCTGGTCCGGCACCGGTAATTAGATTGCCATCGACGACGACTGGTTCTGTAACTACGTTGCTTAGTTCGTTGTAAGTGCATGGGTGTGCGGTGTAGCGCTTACCCTGTAAAACCCCCGTATCATTTAATATCAGTGGTGCGGCGCAAATTGCACATATTAATTTATGCTTTTGTACATGTGTTTTTATAAAAGATAGTAAATCGTTGTTGCCACGCATATTATAACAACCCGGTCCGCCGGGCAAAATCAAGCAATCGTAAACTTTTGTTAAAATTTCATTTAACGTTACATCTGTTTGGAGCGATATATTATGAGCTCCAATGACTGTGCGGCTATTGTATCCTACGAGTGTAACATCAACATTCCCACGCCGTAAAATATCTAACGGGGTGATTGTTTCAATTTCTTCGAATCCATCAGTGATGACAATAACTGCTGTTGCCCGCATTAACTATCCATTGCTCCGATTTTAAAAATTCCTGATCCTTCAGCATCATCCCGTGAAAACGATATGTCGCCAAGTCCTTTAGCTTTCGCATTTCCAAATAAATTGGCAACCTGGCCATTAACACTGGAGTTGCTTGAGAGCAATAATTTTTTAGCAATAGCTTTTATAATTTTAGCAAAACTTATTCCTTCTTTGGAACATTTTTCACGAAGTTCCATCAGTTTTGTAGCAGTTTGTGCACTTGTTTCCAGTTTTTGATCTAGCGCATCATCGAGCCCATCGCCATCTGCGTCGACTATTACGCGCAACTCGACCGCAGTAAACCCGTCGAGGAGATTTGTATATTCATCAACGATTGCGATCTCCGTTTTGTTTAAATTTTCTTGTTCTATCGGTGTGATTTCTCCAGGGGTCTCGATATTTCTTGTGAATTCCATGGAGGCTGGTTCATCGATCTCGCCCACCGTGGTCCCAGGGTATGAATTACCAGTATCAGGAGCTGCTCCAACAGCCACCTGGTTCACTTCTTGCAGATAATTTGTGATAATTTCTTGATTATTTCTTTC
>JAIDVZ010000069.1 GCA_029059365.1 Opitutales bacterium
GTATTAAAGTATTGATCGTGAGTTGTTAATTATGGATCTAAAAAAAGAGGTTAATGTTTTGCTTGAGAAGCTTGGAGCTTCTTTAGGTTTACAGGATCTATCATTGGATGACAACAATCATTGCATTTTATTATTCGATGATAAGGTGATTTTGAATTTGGAGTTAGATGAGGATAACGAACTATTGGTGGTTTATTCTTACATTGGTGAAGTACCTTTCGAGGGGCGCGAAAATATATTCGAAACCCTGCTCGAGTCTAACTTTTTTTGGCGAAATACGCAAGGAGCTACTTTGGGAATTGATAAACATACCCAGACTGTTGTTCTTGCCTACCCCATGGAACTTCCTTTGAAAAATAAGAATGTTTTTGAAGAGAGGCTGGCAGTTTTTGTGGATATTACCGAGAAGTGGATAGATCGACTTGATAAGATGGCACAAGAAGCTGAAGCTTTAGCTAATGAAGAGCGATAAACTTTTGTTTTGTCGCTTGATTTTATACGTGAAATACGTATAAGAGTAACATAGGGATTTGAGAAGAGCATGAGTGATTGTGTACCTGGAGGGAATATAAACCATCCACCTGCCGACGCGGTGCAAGGTGATAATGGGGTTAGTCCTGGATATACTTTAGCCCAAGGGGGGGATAAAATGAAAGTCCCTGTTCCCGCTTATTCATCGACAAAAATTAGCAATCGCCAAGTCGCCGGGATTGTTCCGATGCTCAAAAGATACAAGATTGAGCGGTTGTCCAAAGATCCGAATGAAATAGAGCATACGTTGAGCGTCAATCTGGCCAGCGGTCGCAATGCACCTGATTTGGGCAAGAAGAAAGTTAGGAACTTGACATTTGGTGAATAAGAATAAAAATCCAATCTAGACTATGAGATTTTGTGTATCTCTTTTTGCATGAATAGTGATGACAACAGCAAAAAGTACAAACGAATACGTTGGGTTAAGAAAATTTTGCGACATCTCCCACGACGTGCGTCCGTTCATAAGTATCCGATACTTAAACATTTCTCAACAGTTGTAAAAAAGCGTGCATATTTATGGTCTTTCCGTGTCGATGATGTTGTGCCAGCATTTTATGTTGGGTGGATAATTACTTTATTGCCGATCCCTTCGGTCTTTCAGCTTTTGGTTGCATTTATAGCAGCAATATTTTGTCGTGCAAATGTTATGATCTTGGTTGGCCTGCAATTGTTGTCTAACCCGTTTACTTTCATTTTTTTGTGGGCTATTACTCATAAAGTAGGTGCATTTGTGGTCTCGATATTGGGTACTGATGCAGTAGTTACGCTTTTGCAAGAAGCCTGTACATGGAATCTTGGAAATTGTTGCAAATACGCCACACGCTGGGTGGCAACCACCGTACTTGGAGCGATAATATTAGGACCGATACTTGGATTTATATCATCATTTATATACAAATTTTTTGCTAAACGTGCAAAAAAGATGCCGTTTTGGACAAAAGGTGGCGAATAATTTCGGTGCTACTTTGGTTTGAGATATTGTATTCAAAATCAATTGGTATCTGTTTCTTAAACCATGTCTTTTGTTTTTTGACCAACTTCCATGTATCATGATAAATTTTTTCCAAAAGATCTTCGGTGCTCGTCTTGTCAGATAGCCATTGTATCGTTTCGCGGTATCCGATCGCAGTGCGATTGATGTCATTGAATTGTTTATTTTTCAATAATTGTTCGACCTCAGCGATTAGCCCGGATTTTAACATAGTCTCTATACGATGGCGTATTTTGATTTTCAGATCTGCATCTTCTCTGGTCAGTAGAACTGTAAATTTTTTGTATCTCGCAAATGCGGATTGTTGTCGATGAAATTTGTTTTTTATTTCTGTGCAGGTCATATTTGATGATAGGCATCGTTTCAAAGCGGATGAGACTCGTCGGATATTTTTAAGGTCGATATCTACTTGGCCATCGTTCAAATCGAGTAACTTTTGGACCAAAATTTCAGGAGTGTGGTTTTTAATTGCCACGTCAACGAATTGATCAGCCTCTGGGGTGATCTTGATGTCGTCAATAACGGGTGAAAAAAATGACTTTAAGTAAAATCCGGTGCCACCAACAACAAGGACATTTTTTTTACGATCAAAGATGTCTGTTACTGCTTTTTTTGCATAGGATATATATTGTTGGACATCAAATTGTGTATCCGGTTCTGCAATATCGATACAATGGTGAGGAATTATTTGTTGCTCTTCAGCAGTTGGTTTAGCAGTGCCGATGTTCAAATGTTTGTATACTAATAACGAATCGCATGATATAATCTCTGCATTAAGCGCTTTGGCAAGCTCGATTGAAATTGCGGTTTTGCCCACTCCGGTGTACCCCGTGAGGATTACAATCTTATTCATGGTCAAAATTCGATTAGATCGAGTTTAACGCTGGCCTGACATCGGCTTTCGCGGGATGCTTTATTTCGAAGTGTTATGAAATATTCAACATTCCAAGAATGACCCAGTTTTGATTTTAATGAAAATCGTTGCTCGGTGAATTTTTTTATACGTGCATCGTATTGCGTTAACGAGGATAATTCGATACGCGAATTTAGCCTTGCTGAAACTCGCAGCCCGTATTGACAAGTATCATGTTGTATACAGTGTGTCAAAAATTCCAATTTCCAAACATTCGCGTCATGTATACTCGTCGATGTTGTGATCTCTTGTAGAGTCATTCTTTTTGTGTAAACCTGGCTGTAACATTGAAACGATAGCCAATGAATAGGGTTGATTTCGAAGAAAATGTACGAATTTGATAGGGTTGAGTCCTTTTTGTTTGTATATTTATTTATATTACGCCTCAGTATTACGTCTTGAAAAATGTTGAACTTCAATAAATCACGAGCGATGTATTGGCCAGTTGAGGTTTGTATCGTGTTTTTTACCCCTAAACGAAACATATTTTGTGGGTTTATTTCATCAATATTTCGAATTTCTGATAGGTCGATGGTTGGTATATTTGTGTCAAACGTGTCATGTTCGATGATTGGAAAATTTTTTGCATCACCTTTCACTTCAGGGATATATCGATACTGTATAACTGGTTGTATGATATGTTTTAATCCATGTATTTCCCAAACTTCGTTGGTGAAATTTGACCGTCCAGAAAATAACATGTTAGCATCAAATCCTACCTGTGTGATGAAGCGTGAGTAATCCTTATATCCATTACAGTTGAAATTTTCTATGGCGCGTATCCCAGCCATCGGTGTAAAACTTAGCCAATTTGAGGAAGTGACAGGTAGAAAGATCCCATAATATTCGTCAAATTTATCTCCTTCATGTTTGATACCGTGTCTGTCTCTGCCTTTTAAGTGCGAATAGTTTATAAACGCACGGTGATAAATTTTTGTACCCGCTAATTTGCGTGGCAGCATCTCAGCGTGTAGATCTGGGGTTTGAGAAACTGTATCATGAAAATTGTTTAATCGTAGTCTGGAGAACGCAGAAAATACGAAATTTTTGCCTGAATATGTCGATTCCACAAATGAATCAGGAATTTGTTCGTCGAAATATGATGCTGGTCTGAAGTCGCGCATAACTTCAGGATCGCTCCACAGACTCACTTGGGCGAGGGTATCAAAATTTTCACCAAAATGTAAGATATTTTTACTTTCCAGAAAAAATCTATCCTGTTTGATGAATCTCGATGGGTTGCCCTTGTTACGTAATTTTTTGCTGCCGCGATCATGGATAAATCCGAATTTCGTTTCGCTAGTTTTTTTTCGCCCGGGTGTGGTATTTTCAATGTGTAATGCCGGGCCGAATAAAATACCACGTCTAGTATAAATATCTAATAAGCCACCAATTTTTGTGTGTTTATTTGTGCGAAAATAAAAATCGTTTCGGATAAAGCCACCAAGATTTCTTTGTATCCCACAGTCATTTTTCAACCAGAATGGGCGTTGCGCAACAGGAAATGTACATGCTGGAAGATAAAAAATCGGTAACTTTCCAATTTTGAATACGACCGATTTTGCATGTATTGTTCTGAATTTACGAATCTCAAACTTTTTTACGCTAATATTTGGAGCGAAACTATCTGGTTGCCCAAAATACAGTACTCCGTTGTCGATTTTTTGGTACCGTCGTTCTATATATAGTCGAGTGGCATCGATGGTCACGAGTTGTGAAAAAATCTTACAATTATTGGCAGTTATTTGCTGATCCTGTAAGTTGTAATCGATGGAATCAGCCCCGACAAACATTTTATCATTTGTGAGAATTATATTACCGCTCGCGGAGGCGTAATTATTGTCAGATGAAATTTCCATTTTATCGGCTTTAATACTGACACTTTGAGAGATCAATTGAGCGTTGTCAGTGGCGATTAAATGTTTATCTATAGGATCATATTCTATCGGACCATCGGCACTAAGTTCGAGCCC
>JAIDVZ010000007.1 GCA_029059365.1 Opitutales bacterium
ATAGAAAACATTTTTTTTACGATAATATCGGCTTTGCGAGAAAGGTTGTTCGCTAATTTCCGGTTCCAAAATGCAGTTCCAAGCCCTCCAATGATACCTCCAAATAATGCCCATTCATTTTTGATCACATTTGGCAATGTAACTGAAAAATACGGTGTTAATTGGGATGTTACCGAGATCTTGTCTCCCATATTGAAGTCAAAATGATATAAAAATATACCCAAAATTTGTGTTAAGGATGTGTTAAAGAAATTAGATGCACATACACACCCGAAAATTAGCACTATTACAGTTAGTGCATTATCTGATAATTTCACAAATGTTTTGAAAAGAAGCCCAAAAATGATGAATGGCAGAAAAAACAAAACAATCGACTTTATTGTGAGACTGCAGGCGTATATTAGTTGTTTAATTGGCAATGGAATTATCGGATTTAATAAAATCGACAAGACGATGGCTAAAATTAATAAAAATGGTAACTTTTTTAGCATGAAATATTTGATGCTCTTGTGAATTCTTACTATATTTCGGCTAAGCCTGCAAGAGAGATATTTGGCTTTCGGTTTAATGGATTAAAAATTAGATTGCCCAAAATGTTACATCGTATTCTAATGGCGATCGGCGAGTTGCTTAGTTTAGTTTCGGGTAATTGCATCGTTTAAATAGGTAATTAGCCAAGAGGTAAATGGAAGATATGATGGATAACAAGAATTTTACTAAAGGTTTAAAAAAAATTGTACTCAACCCATTAGTGCAGCTACTTTGTGCTATGATTTTGTGTTCTTGTTATTACTCAAAGCTCTCCTCCGATACTATCCGATTCTTCCTGACAATAAGTTCATGTTTGCGTGAAACGTTGATATTTGTTTTACCATTCCTTTTGTTCAGCTTCATATCTGTTGCTCTATCAGCGATTCCACGGGAGGGCATGTTGTTTGTTTTGGGGCTTATGCTTGTTGTTTTCATATCTAATTTTATGAACATAATGATATCGGGGATGCTTGGATTTTGTGTGCTTTCCGGTAGCCAGTCCAAAGAAATAGTCGAAGCTGGGATAAATTTTACACCTTTTTTTACATTGAATCTCCCGGTAATTGCGAGTAATTCTCATGCTCTTTTAATGGGTGTAGCCGTTGGGTTTATTAATTCTTTTTACCCAAATGATACCGTAACTTCTATCATAAAAACGATCCACGATTGGGTCATGATGTTTATGAAGAGATTCTTTGTTCCATTATTGCCGGTCTTTGTTTCTGGATTTCTTTTAAAACTTTTGGCTGAGGGAAGATTAACGGGTTTTATTACACAAAATTCGTCTGTATATCTTAAAATATTTGGATTTTTGTTATGTTACCTATTACTTTGGCTTGCAGTTGCCGCATCTTTTAAGAGAGATCGGATGATCGAGATACTTAAGAATGCTTTCCCTGCCATCATTACAGCGTTTAGTACCATGTCCAGTGCAGCTGCTTTACCATTATCGTTAAATGCTGCGGAGAAGAATACAAAGGACAAGGTATTAGCGGATGCTGTTATGCCTCTTACGTTAAATTTTCACATGGTAGGGGACACTATAATAGTCCCGAGTTTGGCGATGTTGGTTTTGTTGACATTTAACCATCCTTTACCATCGATTTCGCAGTTTGTTATGTTCGGGATATTCTTTATCTTGAATAAATTTGCCGGTGGAGGAGTTCCGAGTGGGACCATAATGGTCACTGTACCAATTCTGCAGCAATATTTCGGTTTTGATGATGCGATGACTGCGTTCATAATAGCTTTGTATGGAGTTGTGGATCCAATTGCTACTGCCGGAAACGTGACAGCTAATAACTTCTTTGTCGTAATATTTCAAAAAATTCGGAAACTGGTTAAGCGGTTAAAGTTTTGGAGATCCCCAAATATGGTCTCAAAATAAGCACTTACCGGTGTTTATGGAAAATTTTGAATAAAATCGATGTCAGATACTCGTGGTAGGAAGATCAAAATAAAAGAAATAAAGGTGCGATCTTATATATCGCCCTCAAAATTACCAACTGTGGATTTTGTGATTAATCCATATGTTGGATGCCCACATAAATGCATATATTGTTATGCTTCATTTATGAAGCGTTTTGTCGCTGGGCATAATTCAGAGGATTGGGGTGATTTTATTGATGTAAAATTGTGTGATGAACCGATTAATATTAAAAATAGTTCAACCACATTATTAGGGTCTGTTACGGATCCATATAACCCGTTTGAAGCCAAGTACTTAATCACTAAAGACATATTACAACAGTTGGTGGCCCAATCACCATGTAATACTAAGTATGATATTTTAACGAAATCAAGCTTAGTCTTGAGGGACATGGATCTGTTGAAAAAAATAAAAAATATTAGGGTAGGGATATCGATGAATACATTGGATGATGGTTTTAGGAAACAGATAGAACCTTATGCTGTGAGTGTTGAAAGTAGGATCGAAACATTGAAATGTTTAAGTGAAAATGGCATAAATACCTACCTTTTCATGTCACCTATATTTCCTGGAATCACGGATTTTAGAAAAATTGTAAAGAAAGTGCTACCATTCATAAAAATTGCTTATTTTGAAAATTTAAACCTAAGAGGTTCCTATAGGGC
>JAIDVZ010000070.1 GCA_029059365.1 Opitutales bacterium
GGATAGGATAATTGATGTCTCTAGTCAGACATTTGGTGGTGCGGTAAAAGAGCTCGTAGTGGCATGTGGATTCGGATCCAAACGTGCTGACGAAATAACTGACGCGTTATTAGAGCATGAAAAGACGATAACAACTTGCATAGGTAACGGTATCGCAGTTCCGCACGATAGGATCGATATCAAAGTTCCACATATTCTCGCATTTGGCCGTTGCAAGGATGGACTATTAGAGGAAACCACTGACGAATATAAAAATATTCGTTACATCATGCTCATGCTGTCCGCAAACGGGGAACGTTCATACCTGAATACGCTGGCCGAAGTAGTTCGCACCTTACAGCGAGAGACAATCATTGAGTCTCTTGACCATGCCCATGCGCTGAGTAACCTGCAAGAAAAAGTACTTGATATTTTCGCTCCTGAGGAGAAAAAAATACAAGGATCTGATAATGAGATAAATAAATTTTTCATCGAAGAGGCCTGCAAAATTGCTCACGCATCTGGTTGTTCAACCGTCATGTTATTCGATGGTGCAAATTTGGACGGCATAGAGATCGAGGAAATGTTCGAGGATTTAAAGGTCGTCATCACTGCGCCAAAATCGTCTGGGATTAACACATGTGCCACGAATGCACAAATCATTGTCCCATTGAACGCTAATTCCACGCACTGGCTGTATGAATTTCGTAGCGCGATATTGCTTGGACTATCACGCGATATAATCAAACATGACGAAAAGGTCTGTTGTATCGGGTGTAATTCACCAAATGGGGTATTCGATACAATTTTCATCATTGATGTGCAACGAGAGTTTAGGCCGATATTTTCTTCACAGACCCAATTCTTAACAAAAAATATCAAGCCCGAGGTTTTGGAACGTGTACTAACAATCGCATCTGAAATTTCATCTGAAGGGCGTGAGGGCAAGCCAGTGGGGTGCTTGTTTGTTATTGGGGACGTTGCAAAGATCATGGCATTCAGTAAACCTCTCGTTTTGAACCCATTTTTTGGGTACGAGGAAGAGGACAGAAATATTTTAAATCCATTCATGGACGAGACGATAAAGGAATTTTCGCTCATCGATGGGGCATTTGTTATCCGCGGTGATGGAGTTATTGAATCCGCTGGGACATTGATAAATACTTCTGATCATAATATCGTTATGCCGAGTGGATTTGGGACACGACATGCAGCAGCTGCATCGATATCATGGGCAGCAGAGTGCATCGCAATCGCGGTATCAGAAAGCACACACCGGGTAACTTTGTTTCAAAACGGTCAAATGTTGCCAATCGTGAAGAAAGACTGAGGCGCGGGCTAAAGGGCCTTACAATCAAAAAACCAAAACAGCAACTCTACTCGAGCCCATTGGCAATTTCGATTATTTTGCAAAATTCTGTCGCTTGTAACGAAGCGCCGCCTATTAATCCACCGTCTATGTCTGGTTGTTTTAACAATTCACCGGCATTACTTGATTTCATCGATCCACCATATAATATCCTGATCGAATCGGCAATTTTATGCCCAAATAAATCCCCCAACACTTGACGAATATGTGCATGTACCTCCTGTGCGACTTCTGGGGTTGCAGTTTTACCAGTGCCAATCGCCCAAATCGGCTCATATGCGATTGTTAATTTTTCTGATTGCGCAGCGGAGATATTATCCAAGCACTCTCTTATTTCTTCATCAATCACCTTAAAAGTTTCTCCACTTTCACGCTCACTTTCCGTTTCACCAACACATAGAATCGGTAACAAATTGTTACTAAGGGCTGCCAAAACCTTCCTGTTTATGAACTCATTTGTTTCACCAAATAATTGTCTACGCTCACTATGTCCAAGTATGACATATGATACTCCACAATCACGCAACATAGTGTATGAGATCTCACCAGTAAAAGCCCCTTTTGCTTCCGGGTACATATTTTGAGCCCCGAGCATAGTTAATGATTGCTTTATACATTTGTACACATCCGATAGTGATACAAAAGGTGGACACACTACCACATCGACATCACGCATATCGGCAATACGTTTGTTAATCGATTCAACCAACGATACGGACTCGGAAAGTCCGTTATTCATCTTCCAATTACCGGCAATCAGGCATTTCCTATGCATATTTTTCCCCAAAGGTTACACTTAAATCTTATCCAGTGCAGCAATCCCAGGAAGTTCCTTACCTTCCAGAAATTCTAAACTCGCACCACCACCCGTACTAATAAAAGTCATACCATCTTCAAATCCACTTCTACGCACCGCTTTACCCAGATCACCACCACCAATAATTGAAGTTGCTTCCGAAGATGCGACTGCATGCGCGAGATCAAATGTTCCATGTGAAGCTTGTTTAATTTCAAAAATACCAACTGGACCATTCCACAAAACAGTTCGTGATTTTGCAATGATGTCAGAGTATAATTTTACCGTTTTCGGCCCAATATCAACTCCACACCACCCGTCTGGAATATCGCAATCAGAGGTTTTAACTTCTCCTATTACCATATTTTCGGTGTCCAATGAATTCGTGATGACGTAATCGATCGGTGTAAGAAAATTTACACCCAACTTTTTGGCACGAAGTAAAACTTTTGTAGCCAAATCGACCTTGTCAGATTCAACTAAACTTGTACCAACTTTGTGCTTCATAGCCACCATGAAAGTAAAAGCCATGGCACCACCGATCAGTAAATTATCCGCCTTATCTAACAAATGGTTGATGATATCAATTTTATCACTGACCTTCGAGCCACCTAAAATTACTGTGAACGGGCGCTCTGGATCGCTGACCTTTGAACCCAAAAATTCCAACTCACGCTCAATCAAAAAACCCGCAACTTTTGTTTTCACCCATTTTGTTATACCTTCAGTCGAGGCGTGTGCACGATGGGCAGTCCCAAAAGCATCATTTACATAAATATCAGCCAATGCCGCTAACTGTTTAGCAAATTTTGGATCATTGTCGGTCTCACCATTATAAAATCTTAAATTTTCTAATAGAATTATATTCCCATTTGTTAATTTATCAACCGCCTGTTCAACCTCTTCTCCGATACAATCCTGCAAAAATAACACCGGTTGTCCAAGCAATTTGGCCAGCACTTGGGCCACCCCTCGCATAGAATACTTTGCAACCTTCTCCCCTTTCGGACGCCCAAGATGACTTGCTAATATCACACGTGCTCCACGCTGTACTAGATACTCAATTGTAGGGAGCGCCGCCGTGATACGGGCATCATCCGATACCATACCACGCTCATCCAGAGGTACATTGAAGTCTACTCTAACAAATACTCTTTTCCCTTCACAATCGATATCCCGAATAGTTTTTATTCTTTGCACAATTTTCTCCAATTCTTTTGACTATCACAACCGCATGCTATAATGGTATTAGGCTAGCAACTAATCAACACTAAAAATTCCGTAAACATGGCATTACAAAGCAATTTACCATCTTGGGAAAAACTTTCCGAAAAAAAATTACATGATTACAAATTCTGTCAAACATTGCAAAAAACGTTTAAACATCCGCTAAAACATGAACACGGAAATTTCATCGTTGTCAATTGTAGTGATAGTGTACAAATAATCGCAGAAACAACGGATAAGAGACTGGTTTTCGTCCGCCAATTCCGATTTGGAAGCGAAAAATTTTCTCTCGAACTTCCAGCTGGAAGATTAGAAAAAGGAGAATCTCCGATCGATGGAGCGGTGCGTGAATTACGTGAAGAAACTGGATACACTGGAGAAAAACCAACTTTAGTTGGAGAATTGTACACAAACCCTGCGTTTCTTGAAAATAAAATTTATG
>JAIDVZ010000071.1 GCA_029059365.1 Opitutales bacterium
TTTATATATTTCACACAAATTTCTAAATGACAGAGAGATAAACAACGACCGCCTATCATTTGCACAATGTAATTTAGATAGAATAAATAAAGCAACAGAAGCATCGTACTCTATATATTCATCGCTTAAACGGTTTTTGTATAACTTACCATCTTCCGATAGCACCATTACTCGATCCTTCCACTGGTCGATCATCCCACCCATTTTCAACATGAATGGAACTTCCGGAGTCTCGCCATTAAGTGAAGTAGCATAATCAACTGCAATTTTGCTCAACGCAACCAGACGATCAGAAATTACATCCAATAATTTTTTAGAGACTATTGGTGGTAGCGCAGCGCGAACATCGTAACATATACTTAAATCATTAACACGATGAAATTCAGAGTTTATGAAATCAAATGCTGCCGGGTTGGTACAATCATAAATTCCAGCAATATCATCCTCATCTCCTGGATCAACGACATCAACATCAAACAACCTTATGTCTGATATATCATTTTGCTCATCTTTAATAAAACACACATTCTGGTCACAACAATCCCCTTGCATCATAACATTGGCTAAGCACGCTGCATTACAAATATTAGCTGTTAATTTAGCTATCTTTTCAGGATCTTTTGGCAGAATTTGATCACGCACAGATACTTCTGTATCAACATACGGCATCACTTGATAAAACACCGCCTTTTTCACAGGTGTACCAACTCCGGCCGGCAATATATTCCCGATTTTTGGCAAAAGTAAACAAGATAACATATCATTTCCAATCGCATCGCTTAAAACTTCACTCATTTGTTTTAACATCAAAAGATTAGTAAGCGGACGAAATTCAAACTTCTCACTGCCCTTCCCCCATGTTCCATACGCGTATGCCAAACTTACGTAAAAACCACGGTGCCCGTTAGGCAATTGAGAAGCTTTGGGAATGCACTTAATGATCATTTTTTGATCTTTATGAAAAAAAGTATATATCTCTTTTACAAAAAGCCCACTAACATCTTCAACCATAAGGAAGGCATCACGCAACCATTTTTGAATTTTCAAATTATCATCCGCTAAAGTATCACTAATTTTCAGCAAGGCCTGCGGATTAGAGGCACTTTTAATATAATTACGAGCCCACTCAGAAATTGCATCAGGCTCATTTATAGAGCGTTCTAGCGAGATGAGAAAGGGATCTTTCTGATGATACGTACTGTCTACGCACTTTAGCGAAAAAAAATCATCCGGCAACGATGATGCTTTAATCCCATGCTGTTTACAATTTGTACCACCGAAACCAAATTCATCGCACCCTGTGCCGTATTCTTCCTGTGGTAATAATATGGAATTTTTTTCTTTTTTGGGATATCGAGGTAGAACTTGATTTGGATGTTTTAAACGAGATACACCCCTGTTATTCAGGGGAATATGAGAAGAAACCCATCGAGGTAACTTTGAAAATGAAGAGGTAGAATCGGTTTTAAAATACACACCTTTGTCGCGATTTTTTGAATTACCTTCCGGAGTATTCGGTAAAATTGGCAATATGTACGAGTTAAGTGTGGGGTATTTACATCTCTGCGAGCTATTCATGGGAGATCAATGTAAAAAAAGCATAAAAGGATCAAGAACAAAAGTTTTACATCATATTTAAAAAGAATTGAATTGAAAAATTTTAATTTCTACTAGAGGCTTTGCTCATGGGTGTATTTTCACGTTTTTTACCTGAAAATTTTTCATCGGATTCCAAACTGGCAATAATTGCTGGCAGAGGTAGATACCCAATAATTTTAGCGGAACACATTAACCAAATACTTTCTCCGTATTTAGTTGCTCTAGACGACGAAACAGACCAAAGCCTATATAAACAGATCGATGATAGAAAAAAAATAAAAATCGGAATCGGCAAAATCGGTAGCTTGCTATCATTTCTAAAAAAAAACAGCATCGAGTATGTCATCATGGCTGGTCAGATACAGCCTAAAAGACTGTTTAACCCGCTACACTTCGACATTAAGGCATTATCAATTTTAGCAAAATTAAAAACCAAAAATGCTGAAACAATCTTCGGTGCTGTTGCTGAAGAAATCGAAAAAATCGGGACGCATGTGCTGGATGCTCGCAGTTTTATGGACGAAGAATTAGCAACATTTGGCAACATGACAAAGTGTCCCTGTGATATCCAACCTGCTTACCTTGAACATGGAATAATGATCGCTAAGGAAGTAGCTCGTCTTGATATCGGACAATCTGCAATTTGCCGAAAAGGCACTGTGATTGGCGTTGAAGATTTCGCCGGGACGGACGATTTAATTAAACGATCTTCGAAATTTAACCTAAAAGATGCATTTTTAGTCAAAGTTAGCAAAAAACACCAAGATTTCAGATTCGATGTCCCTATATTCGGTGAGCAAACCTTGAGACTTATGCAAGAATGCGGTATAAAAAATGCAATTCTTGAAAAAGATTCCGTCATAATTTTAGACAAAAAAAAGAATTTGGCTTATGCAAATGACAATAAGATAAATGTTTGTTATGCTTCCTCTGCAGAAAACTATACGGTACATAGGAACTCCTTAGCA
>JAIDVZ010000072.1 GCA_029059365.1 Opitutales bacterium
GGGGGTCGAACCCTCACTCTAGTACAAGAATCGGATTTTGAGTCCGACGCGTCTGCCAATTCCGCCATCCGGGCAACTAGAAATGCAAGATGAAACTTTATGTCATTTTAGCAAGTTAAAGTTTAAAAAATTTTCACTTTGTTTCTATTATTGCTGATTCAAAATTTGATAGATCGATCTTTCGTACCGAATTTTGCGGGAATTTTCGTTCGTTTAGTATGTAATCCAGATTCAGCAGTTGAAGTTCCAAGTTATAAGGATTAAAGACGATAACTCTGCCGCTTTTTTGGTAAATTTCTATGCGTGACCAATTTGCTCCTTCGCGGGGGTCATACTTGAGTAGCGAAAATTTATGAATGTCATTATATATATATGGGTATTCATCACGTAAAAGATCGATCAGATGTTTGATATGTTGTATGCCTGCGATCGGCTTATACCCAATTTTATTCATTGGTGTTCTTTCCAAATTAAGTTCAACATACGGAGTCGCTAATATTACCTTTTTTGGCAAACATGATCCATGAAAAATACTGCCATCGTTCCGGTCGACGAACAGTAAATCGATTTCATCTCCGTTTTGGATAACGAATTTTAGCAACGGTATACGTTCTTCTAGTTTTATAAAAATCGAAGCCGGAAATTTCCGTTCAATATATACATCCTTTACCTGGGTAATGTTGAGTAACCTTTTTTTTAAATTGAAGATGTTGATATCATCAAACAGGGCATTTTTTTTAATCGCTAACGCCTTTATCAGAAATTTTTTTGTGATATAGCCGTCAGTTTTAAACTGTACAGTTTGTAACGGTATTTTGTTGTTTGGTACTCTTTTTGGAGTAATATGTCTGAAAAATACGAACAATCCACAACATATGATTACGGATAATACTATTCCAATGGTGAATTTTACTGATGCGCGCATGCCCATTTAATAAATTTTAGTAACATCTTAACATACTACGACGATCTTGTTTTGTAATTGACGAGGCTTCGTTTTTCCTGAGAGTCATAATATGATTGAGTGTGATTTGCAAGGTAAAGTTTGTTTAGTTACGGGTGCGGGGAAAGGAATAGGGAAGGATATCGCTATACGCTTGGCACACGCAAGGGCACATGTTATATGTGTGAGTAGAACTGAACAATCTTGTTCGGCGGTTGCGCAATCTATAATTGATGCTGGATTAAGTGCGGAACATTTTGCGGTTGATGTTTCAAGTAGCCAATCCGTATCTGACATGTGTTCTGCGATTTTATCCAAACATGAACGAGTAGATATCCTTGTCAACAATGCTGGAATTACGCGAGACAACCTTATCATGCGTATGTCGGATGGGGATTGGTTGGATGTTTTAAATACAAATTTGAGCAGTAGTTTCTTTTTAATAAAAAATTTGGTCCGTCCAATGATTAAAGGGCGTTGGGGCAGGATAATAAATATTTCGTCTGTTGTTGGTTGTATGGGGAATGCAGGCCAATGTAATTATTCAGCGGCAAAGGCGGGTTTATTAGGGTTAACGAAGAGCATTGCCCGCGAAGTAGCATCGCGTGGAATTACAGTTAACGCAATTGCACCGGGATTTATACGTACTAGTATGACAGAATCTTTGGGTGAATCAGTCGTAGAAAAAATAAAAGAGAATATCCCATTACAATCGCTCGGCGAGGTGTCCGATATATCATCGGTTGTAGAATTTTTATGCAGTGAAGGTGCTCGATATATCACTGGCCAAGTTTTGCATGTTGACGGTGGTATGTATATGTGAAAAAAAACTTGCATTGAAATGTAGTTTTGTTTTGCTGACCTTAGGTTTTGAACGAAATATGGCTAATCAAACTATAGAAGAAAGGGTACGTAAAATCATCGTTGATCAACTCGATGTTAATGAAGAACAGGTAACAGATAGAGCCTCATTTTTGGATGATCTGGGGGCTGATTCGTTGGACACAGTTGAGCTAATTATGGCTTTTGAGGAAGAGTTTAAGGATGAATTGAAAGGTGAGATTCCAGAGACTGAAGCGGAAAAAATGCGTACAGTGCATGATGTAGTTACATATATCAAAGAAAAATTGGGTGAATAAGTAATTCCCTGCCTTCATACTGTGCATGATGAATAATTTCGAAAATGCTGGTCATCGTGTCGTCGTCACTGGATTAGGAGTGGTAACTTCAGTTGGGATCGGGATTGAGCGTTTTTGGGAAGGTGTGGTTTCTGGGAAAAGCGGTATAAAACCCGTTCATTCGTTTGATGTTTCTAGTTTCAATACCAAGATTGCTGGTGAAATTGACGATTTTGTAGCGACTGATTATCTCGACTCAAAATCGGTGAAACGTTATGATCGATTTGTTCACTATGCTATGGTCGGTGCACGATTAGCTATAGCGGATGCCAATATCGATGTTGAAAGCGAGGATCGCGAGAAATTTGGTGCAATCATTGGATCAGGTATTGGCGGTATGCAGACAATATACGAGCAATCTCGTGTATTTTACGAAAAATCTGCACGTTACATTTCTCCTTTTATGATCCCAGCATTAATAGGCAACATGGCGTCTGGAGTTGTTGCAATGGAACTCGGTATACATGGTCCAAATTTTGGGGTTGTTAGTGCTTGTTCATCCGCTACTCATGCAATTGGTGAGGCCTATCATATGCTCAAGCTTGGTAGAGCTGATGTTATCCTTGCGGGTGGTAGTGAAGCTGCGGTGAGCCCATTAAGTTTTGCTGGATTTTGTGCCATGAAGGCTATGTCAACATCATTTAATTCTGATCCTGAAAGAGCGAGTCGTCCATTTGACGCTAATCGTGACGGGTTTGTTATGTCTGATGGTTCTGGTATAGTCGTTTTGGAGACTATGGAACATGCGAAAAGGCGAGGTGCGCATATTTATTGCGAGCTCATTGGATATTCTGCCAGCTGTGATGCCTATCATATTACCAGTCCAGACCCAGAAGCTCGTGGATTAATTAAATGTTTCCGTGATTTATTTACTGAAACTGGTCTAAAAGCGGAGGATGTAGATTATATAAATGCGCATGGTACATCCACGAAATATAATGACAAGGTTGAAACGAAGGCAGTTAGCGAGGTTTTTGGTGAACATGCTAAGAATGTGCTCATCAGTTCAACAAAAGGGGCAACTGGGCATTTATTAGGTGCAGCCGGTGGTATAGAAGCGGCGATATGCGCGAAAGTCATACAGACTGGTATCGTCCCACCGACGATCAATTACGAGACCCCTGATCCAGAATGTTACTTAAATTATGTTCCGAATAAAGCGGTTGAACGGAAGGTCGAGGTTGCTATCAGTGACAATTTAGCTTTTGGCGGTCATAATGGCGCGCTGATGTTTAAGAAATTTGAATGATTCGATTGTGTATGATTTTTCGCAAAAATGCTGGCAAATATTGTACAATTCTTTGTATCTAGTGGCGTATGACTAAACGGCTAGCGTATTTAATCTTTGCTTTCACCGTAATTTTTTTCTGTGTGTTTTTTGTTTGGCCGATTTGGCAGGTCCTGAAGGGCGGTTTTATCGATACCAATGGACATTTTACTCTGGATTATATTTTCACGGTATTCCAAAACCATGTATATATTAAAGGCATATTAAATTCGATATATTTGGCTATCGTTACCACGATCATTGCTTTGTTCATATCGTTGCCACTGGCGTATTTTGCTGATAGATACCAGTTCCCGGGAAAGAAAATTTTCACAAACATAATATTGCTCCCAATTATGTTGCCGCCATTTGTGGGAGCTATAGGTGTTCAACAAATTTTTGGGACGCGAGGTATACTCAATCTTATCCTTTTGAAGTGCAATATCATCGATAACGCACATCTGATTGATTGGCTGGGGAGCTATAAATTTTTGGGAATGTGCTTGTTAAATGCTTTGAGTCTGTACCCGATACTATATTTGAACATAGTGTCAGCTTTAGCAAACATCGATCCTGCGATGGAAGAAGCAGCTGGCAATCTGGGATGTCATGGACTTAGACGTTATTTCCGGATAACTTTCCCTCTCATCCGACCTGGTGTGTTTGCAGGATCAACATTGGTGTTTATTTGGGCATTTACGGAGCTTGGAGTTCCTTTAATGTTTGATTATAACCGGGTGGTTTCGGTACAAATATATAATGGATTAAAAGAGATAGGAAATAATCCAATGCCATATGCCTTGGTTAGTATTGTATTGATATTATCTCTAATTTTTTACGTACTCGGCAAGCTTATCACCGGTCGCCAAAGCTATGCGACAGTGGTAAAGGCGTCGCATGGATCATCGCTACGTCGGATAGGAGCTCTAAAACAAACAATGTGCTGTTCTTTATTTGGTGGGGTGACATTATTGGCCGTATTGCCGCATGTTGCAGTTGTGATAACATCGTTTGCAGGTGATTGGTATAATTCAATTTTACCGAATGTTTGGACATTAGATAATTATAAAATTACACTTGGACATCCATTGACCATACCAGCGATAGAGAACAGTTTAATTTACTCTAGTTTTGCAACGATTGCAGCTCTCATTATTGGTGTTTGTATCGCATTCGTCATTGTCAGATCTCATATACGTGGACGCAATATATTGGATACTGTTACTATGTTGCCGTTGGCTGTTCCAGGGTTGGTTATGGCATTTGGCTATTTCGCAATGAGCCAGAAGGGGAGGGCGTTTGATTTTTTAAACCCGATTGAAAATCCGACGATATTGCTGATTTTATCATACTCTGTGCGCAAATTACCATTCATGGTACGATCTGCGGTGTCTGGGTTGCAACAGATGAGTTATACTTATGAAGAAGCCGCACAAAATCTTGGTTGTCCTCCATTAAAGGCTAGTATCGTTGTAACATTTCCGTTAATTATGGCGAATTTATTAGCAGGTGGGCTATTAGTATTTTCGCAAACCATGCTTGAGGTTTCGGATTCTCTCATACTTGCCCAGAAACAGCAATTTTATCCCATTACTAAAGCGATATACGAGCTGATGAATTTGTTTGGTGATGGGCCATTTTTGGCGTGTGCGCTAGGAGTATGGGCAATGGCTTTTTTAGCGACCGCGATAATCGGAGCGTCTATTTTTATGGGGAAAAATTTTGGGGCAATATTCCGTGCGTAAATCCGGAAATAAAAGCTTTTTTTTTATAAAATTTAAAGTACCATCCCTCGCATGGATAATGATCGGCACCCGGTGGTTTTGATTATTCGTGATGGTTGGGGATGTAATCACGAAGCAAAAGAGGATAAGGTTAACGCGCTAAAATTGGCAAAAATACCTTTCTCTAACCGCATTTCACAAGAATATCCGCGTACGGAAATCTATGCATCTGGTTTATCTGTTGGGCTTCCAGATGGGGTGATGGGAAACAGTGAGGTTGGGCATCAAAATATTGGAGCAGGTCGAGTAGTTGACCAGGAAATTGTCAGAATTGATAAAGCGATACATGATGGTTCGTTTTATGAAAATCCGACTTTGTTAGGTGCGATTCAAAATGCAAAAAAGCACGGTTCGAAGTTACACTTATTTGGGTTATGTTCAAACGGTGGTGTACACTCCGTTTTGGGGCATTTGTTTGCGTTTTTGAAGTGTGCTAAAATGCATAATTTGCAGGATGTATATATTCACGTTTTTAGTGATGGACGCGATACTCCACAGAATAGTGGTATTCAGTACCTATCAGAGATTGAAAAACAATGTAAAGAAATTGGGGTTGGAAAAATTGCGAGTGTAATAGGTCGATTTTGGGCGATGGACCGTGATAAGCGCTGGACGCGAGTAGAGAAAGCTTACAAGTGTTTAGTTGGTGATGGCGAATGTGATCATGTGACCAATCCAAGGGATGTATTTGAGCAATACTATTCACACCCAGTAGATGGTTCAATGATCGGGGATGAGTTTATTCCACCTACACGGATTTTGGACCCAAATGGAGATTTTGTTGGTAAGATTCAAGATAACGATAGTGTAATATTTTTTAATTTCCGTGGAGATCGTCCACGTGAAATTACGCATGCGTTTATCGACGATAATTTTTCTGAATTTAAGCGAATCAAGAAACTAAAACTGTACTATGCAACGTTGACGGAATATGAATCAGGGTTGGTCCCGAATATTATTTTTCCACGTCCACCTAAGATGAAAAACATTTTGGGGCAGTATATTAGTGATTGTGGTTTTAAACAATTTCGATGCGCAGAGACAGAAAAGTATGCGCATGTTACTTTTTTCTTCAATGATTATAGAGAGGAACCATTCCCCGGAGAAGAACGTGTATTAATCCCAAGTCCACGGGATGTAAAAACTTATGATGAAAAACCAGAGATGAGTGCATACGGTGTTAAAGATTCTGTGGTGAACGCGATTTTGAGCAAGAAATATGATTTGATCGTAGTGAATTTTGCTAATCCCGATATGATTGGGCATACTGGCAATTTACCAGCTGCTATACGTGCAGCAGAAGTGGTAGATGAGTGTGTGAAAGAAATTTTAACAAATGTTGATGCCACTGATGGAAGTGCGCTTGTAACTGCTGATCATGGAAACCTTGAACGAATGGTTGATTTAGCGACCGGTAAGCCACATACGCAACATACCACCAATCCTGTTGAGGTGGTGCTTTATGGTCAGAAATACAAAAATGCAAAATTACGCGATGGCGGATGTTTAGCGGATATTGCTCCAACTATATTGGAACTGCTTGGAGTAAGCCAGCCCGCGGAAATGACAGGGCAGTCGCTGATTCGCCATGAGCGCTAAGCGAAAGATGCTAATCTATCTATCTTTTCTGTGGATCGATTAATAAATCTTCGTGAAAAAACTTTCTGTCTAAATTTTTTTCGGTTATAGTTTCTCCATGGTGAAGAATGACGACTCCTTCACAAAAATTTCGTAATTCTCTTACATTTCCTGGCCATTTATAATTTTGAAGAAACTTCATGATTTCATCTGAAAAAAACGGGCGAGCCAGTCCATTTTCTGTCGAGAATTTTTCGATATAATAATTGACCAATAATGGAATATCACCTGTTCGATCGCGTAACGGTGGAACCGGGATATTTATTACATTGATTCGATAAAAAAGATCTTCCCGGAACTCGTTTTTTTTCACCATTTGTTCCAGATCACGATTTGTCGCACAGACCAATCTGATATCAACAGGTGTTTCTGCAGAGCTGCCTATTCTGCTAATTTTTCTTGTTTCCAAGAATCGTAACAATTTTACCTGAATATCGAGATCAATTTCACCAATTTCATCGAGAAAAACCGTACCTCCTGAGGCACGTTCAAAGAGGCCAATATGTTTAACATCGGCACCGGTAAAAGCTCCTTTTTCATGTCCAAATAGCTCACTTTCTAGTAAATTTTTCGGTAACGCGGCGCAATGGATAGCAACGAATGGCTTTTGAGCTCGTGCACTGTATGCATGCAATGCATCTGCAAACACTTCTTTTCCAGTGCCAGTTTCGCCAGTTAGCAGTACCGTTGCTTTCGTCGGTGCCACTTTTTTTATCAAAGAGAGGACATTTTGGATATTTTCTGAATTGCCAATTATATCGGGCACACCGGAGGCTTGAATTTTTTCATCATTTGTAGCTGTTGCTGGCTTTTTTGATAAGATTGCTCGCTTAATTAGTACTTCAAGCCGGTCGAAATTAATGGGTTTTGTTACAAAATCAAAAGCTCCATGTTTTACCGCTTCAACAGCTGTTTCAACGCTACCATAAGCAGACATCATTATGCAAGCTGGTGCATATGGCCGTTTACGTGCTTCATCTATTACAAATAATCCATTTTTCCCAGGTAATCGAAAATCGGACAACACAAGATCGAAACGTTCATTTTTTAATAATTTTACAGCTTCATCATAATTACACGCTCCGAAGACCTCATAATTTGGTTCAAGCAATTGAATCAAGGTATCACGCGTATTTTTCTCATCATCGACTACAAGAATACAAGGCAGCATGGCTTATTCCGATACTTCGCGTGCTAAGAATGAAATTTTATCCAATACTTTTTCCTGAAAATCTTCAAGATACAGGTAAATTACTGGAGTGATGTATAAAGTGATTATTTGTGATACCACCAACCCTCCGATTACCGATAATCCGAGGGAGATACGTGATGAACCATCAGCCCCAAGCCCAAGTGCGATCGGAATTTGTCCCATAAGTGCTGCCAGTGTGGTCATCATAATTGGCCTGAAACGTTCCATACAAGCAGTATGCACGGCCTCTTCTTTTGGCATACCTTCTTTTTGACGAGCAATCGCAAAATCGATGACTAAAATACCATTCTTTTTTACAATACCCATGAGCATGAATAGTCCAATATATCCATACAACGAAAGCTCCATGCGGAATAAAATGAGGGTAAAGAGGCCTCCTACTATAGCCACAGGCAATGCAGATAGCACAGTGATCGGATGTATGTAACTTTCGTACATAATTCCAAGTATAACGTACATCACAAATATCGCTACAAACAGCAATATTACTAAGCTGTGCACGGATTCTTGAAAGCTTTTAGCTTCACCTTCTAGGCTTGTCATGATCCCTTTGGGAACAATTGATTTTGATTGTTCTTCGATGAAAGATACCGCATCTCCAATTGGGTAATTATCTCTCAAATCGAAAAATAATGTAACTGATGGAAAATTATTTGTGTGGTTGACGGACAACGGACCTAATTTTTCTTCGCAGGTAGCTATAGATTGGAATGGCACCATGGCACCTTCCGCGTTTTTGAAGGTCAGCCGAGTCACATCGTTTATACCTTGGCTGCTCGCTGGATTTGCTGTAATAATTACTTTATATTGATGTGTTTGATCTTTGATCTGATAGCAATAATTTTCTGAATATGCTCTTCTAAACGTATTTTCGATATTGTATGGGCTGACGTTGTACATGTACGCTTGATTACGGAGATATTGTACATCAAGCTGAGGATTGTTTACGTATAAATTTGTTGATACTTGTGCAAATCCGGGGTTTTTGCGCATGGCATTTGCCAAATCTGATGCTGCCTTGTATAGCTCTTTTGTATTGAGGCCAGACAGGATATACGCATACTTTCCCTGTAATGTTCCAATTGCTCCTGTACTGATTTCCAGACTTGGGATCGGACGAATACCTACAAATACCCCTGGAATTGCGCTTAAATTTTTTGATAACTGTGCGGCTATTGCTTGTATTGGCGGCCGTTTTCCCGATGATAAGAAGGCGACGACCACGCCCTGGTTATCGGTGACGATCCCAGAGATGCCACTTATGGTCATTTCTTGTCTGACAAATGGGTTACTTCGCACCACTTCATCAACCAATCTTTGAGAGGCTTGCAAATTTTCAGGTGATGTTCCTTCCTGAGTGACAAATATCCCATTTAGCATTCCACTATCACCGTCCGGAATAAATGTTTTAGGTAAAGCAATAAATGTGAGATATGTCCCAATCAAACAAACCACCCATATCAACACCGAAATTCTTTTATGTTCCAAAAACCAAGTTAAGGATTTACCATAAAATTTTAAAAATTTCGCCTCTAGGTTATATGAGATTTTTTCGAGTTTTGTGCGCTTATTTTTATTAATTGGCTTTAACATACGTGCGCACATCATCGGCGTCAAAGTTAAAGATACTAGCCCGGAGGCCAATATTGCCACTATGATAGTTACTGAAAATTCTCTAAATACGCGACCGATTTGGCCGGACATAAAGATCAATGGTATAAAAACAGCAGCTAATGATAACGTCATTGATAAGATCGAAAAACTTATCTCTTTTGCTCCGTTTATGGAGGCCTTCAGTGGAGATTCACCAAAATCCTCCATTCGACGTATCATATTTTCCAAGAACACAATAGCATCATCGACCAAAAAGCCAATGGAGAGCGTAAGCGCCATGAGGGAAAGATTGTCCAAATTAAACCCACACAAGTGCATGACGATGAATGTTAGCAAGAGAGATAAGGGCATCGCCACCAATGGGATAATCGTTTCCCGTGCACGTCCGAGGAATAGGAAAATAACCAAAATTACCAAAATAAATGCAACGACCAAGGTCATCTGCACGTCATTTATCGATTCAAGGATAACCTCTGATCGATCGTATAGCTTGATAATTTTAATAGAACCCGGAATTTCTTGTTCAAAAACTGGGAGCAGCTCATCAATCTTTCGTGAAAGTTCAACAGCATTTGCCCCAGCGGCACGTGTAACAGCGATGATTACACATGATGAAAACGAATCAGCATTACCTTTGATCCAAAGATTACTAAGAATATCTTTCCTTTCCAATCTTTCGATACAATCTGCTACGTCCTTCAGGTATATTTGCGTGCCATCTCTGGTTGCGATTACAAGGTTCATATAATCGCTTGTTTTCTTTAATTGTCCTTGTGGTTTGAGTACCAAAGTTTTCGATTCTCCTCGCAACTTACCGCTTGATAATGATACCGTTCCTTGTTGAACAGCGGAGGTAATATCGTCGATGGATAGCCCTCTATTGTACAGTTTATTAAGATCAACCTCGATTCTGACCGATTTTGGATTGCCGTATACTTGGGCATCCGATACACCATCCAAAATTGTTATCCTTTGAGCAATTTCATCCACAGCGTAATCATATAATTCTCCGCGTGTTAAAGTATCGCTAGTCAACGCTAGATAATAAATTGCTTTACTGTTTGGATCGGTCTTACGAAATTCTGGCGAAGATGGCATATCGACGGGCAGGCTTGAACTTGCGCGTGTAATAGCAGCCTGTACATCGGTAGCAGCACCATCGATATTTTTGGACAGATCAAACTGCAGTGTTAAGCTGGTTGCACCTTGTACGCTGGTCGAAGTCACCATTTGGAGCCCCTGAATTTTCATGAACTCCTTTTCCAACGGAGAAGCGATATTTGCAGCAACAGTCTCGGGATCCATCCCGGGAAATACTGCAGACACCTGTATCATTGGATAATCAACATTCGGCAGATCACTAACAGGCAACTTAGAGTAGCAAAAAATACCCGCTAAAACGGCAGATATTGTTAGCAACAT
>JAIDVZ010000073.1 GCA_029059365.1 Opitutales bacterium
TTCTAAAATAGCAGAAAATAATGGCGAGGCCATCGGCAAACTGAAATTTTCTGGACGTGTATCATAAAATCCAAACAAACACGGCAAAACATCCCCCCTTTGCTCCTCGCACTTTGAAAAATCAATAGAGCTACCCAATATTCTCGCTGGGGTACCAGTTTTCATGCGCCCGAGCTGTAAATTATATTTTTTCAAATTAAGCGATAGAGTTTGTGCAGAAAAATCTCCCAATCTTCCACCGGAAATTTTTGTCTCACCAATGTGCATCAATCCACGTAAAAATGTACCATTTGTCAAAACAACCGTTTTTGCACGAAAATCTACCCCCACATTTGTTTTAACACCAACAACACTATCATTTTCAATGATTAAATCATCGACAATCGCTTGAAAAATACTCAAATTTGGGAACAATTTTTCTAGAACAAACTTCATACGTCCGCTGTACATCCTTTTATCACACTGCGCACGCGGACCTTGTACAGCTGCCCCTTTTGAGGCATTCAACATACGAAATTGTATGGCTGTCGCATCAGCATTCATCGCCATCTGCCCACCAAGTGCATCAATCTCACGTACGATATTCCCTTTTGCCACGCCACCGATCGATGGATTGCAACTCATCTTAGCAATGGTATCTAAATTGCCAGTCAAAAGCAATGTTTTGCACTGCATTTTGGCGGCGATGGCAGCCGCTTCACATCCAGCATGTCCAGCGCCAACCACGATAACATCAAAAATATCTTCACGAGTCATCTCAAGGACAACTTCAAAACCGTTTACAAAAAAATGCGAGAGAAATCTCGCATGTAAATATCAAATTACGAATCTAAATTTTACAACCACTCTTGATTTAACAATTCCTCAGATTAATGCTTCTATTCATTCATTTGAATAACATTGAAATCCTTAAGATCGGAATCTTCCGGGTTTGAGGTAACGTTATTACCATTACCATCGGTTTTATTCTCTAAATCTCCTTGAGTGGCATCATCGTTATTATTCGTCACAACCGGCTGTTTACCTCTCTCCGGAATAGAATTATTTATCGTAATTTTCTGACCTTGCCTAATTACCGCTCGAGCATGTTTTTTAAACGGAAAGATTGTTATTTCGTCATTTATGGCTTCAATAGCACCGGCATCGATACTTTGCGGGCCATAGCTACCTGTGCCATCTGGAGCAAGTACACGATATACGTACTGTGATTCATTCAAATCCTCAATGATACAGACATTGCACCTGAGTAACTGAGCCACAGTTCCCATTTCATCAGGCCGTATAGGTGCAGCCCCAAGCCCCAGATGCTTGGTTAATTCCTCCTTTCTTCCATTAGAGCTCCAATTTTTTGCAATTTCACCACGCAACCAAGGGATAACATAATTTCTAAAATAGCTGAAATTGTCTCTAACCGTATCTGCTCCAAATATCGAAATTAATACTGACCAGAGCATACAATTGCCGTCTCTAGGAGTATCAATCACTTCGAGATTATCAAGGTTCTCAATTGGAAGGTTACTGTTATTACTACGTAATGCCTCACACAGCTTATTGGTAGCTCCATTATTTTTTTCAAACTTAAACTCCCAATGAAAAAATCCCCAAATTGCCATCCAAATTTTAAAGACAAAATCTCTAAATCCAGTGCAACGGGTCATTGCGTACGAACTATAAAGAAGTTCCTTCGATCCCTGAAGTTCCTCAAACGTCATCCTGTCTGGAGTTTCTAAAATATCATTATACAATCCATTAAATTTAACACCGGTTATAATGGTTCTAGGTTCCAACGAAAACTGACAATCTATTTCTTCACCCGAAGTATGGTCTTGTTTTACTTGTTTTTCCTGCGCCTTTTTTAATGCGTTGATGACGCAGGTTTTAAATTTATTGGAAAACCTAGGCGTTATAATCTCAAAATTTTTATTGATCGACAAATTAACGTTTCGATTACTATTCCCTTCAGCTCTAACTATTTCTAGCAGCAGGTCTACATTATCATCGCTATTGCCAATTTTCTTAGGTTTAACATATATATTAAACTTTGTAATGTTCCAATCATTTATACTTTTTTCGCCGTCCAAATCGATGTAGCGACCACTCCCACCAAATGTTTGCGTTGGTAAAGCATTGTCTCGGCTTTTCTCAAGTATTTCATCAATTTCATTTAAACCTATACCAATGTCTTCGTCACTCGAATTTGCATCCCTATCAGATAAACCAATGCCCCCTACGTTACTAACTTGTTGCTCCTTGAACGTATTGCTTACATTCTGACCAGGATTCTCCGTTGGCAAACCTTGGGGTAGACCGCCGCTACCATCAGTTTTTGGAACATCACTCCATGTCATTTACTTCGCCTCCCTACCTTTGCTTTATTACAGTCCCGGCGGGAGAGGATACACGATACACGTGAAATATGCAAATGAAAAATGCTATAATGTAGTGTTGCTTGAATAAATGCCTTTTATTATGAGGTAGATATTACTTGATAATGCTCTGAGTTTTTTATTATTTGGCCACATGGCTGATGATACTAAGCTCGGGTTAATGGACAAAATTATATCGCTGTGCAAGCGACGTGGGTTCATTTTTCAATCATCTAGTATTTATGGTGGGTTAAACGGTTTTTTTGATTATGGTCCATTAGGATGTGAATTAAAAAAGAATATTAAAGATTCTTGGTGGAAAAATATGGTACAGTGCCGAGATGATGTCGTTGGACTAGACTGTTCAATAATTTCACATCCTGCGGTCTGGAAGGCCTCTGGGCATGTCGCCGGGTTTTCCGACCCAATGGTCGACTGTAAAGACTCAAAGATGCGATATCGCGCAGATCAGTTGTTTTTCGCACGTGTATGCGTTGATAATAGTCCAGTCGGGTACATCTCAGTGTTAGAATCACCTGATATGCAAGAGATTGCAAAAGATAAGGCCATCCATCTTAAACGTAAATTAGGGGTAGCCGGAAATTTAGATGAGATAGAACTTAAGCCGTACGTTGAAGCGACCTCCGAAGAATATGCACTTATACCGTCCCCAGCAACTGATAAACCTGGATCTCTGACTCCGCCAAGGAATTTTAATTTGATGTTCAAAACGTATATCGGAGCATTAAATGATGCCTCCGCTGAGGCCTATCTCCGCCCAGAAACGGCTCAAGGAATATTTATTAATTTCAAAAACGTGGTCGATAGTACACGTGTTAAAATTCCTTTCGGGATTGCACAAATCGGTCGATCATTCAGAAACGAAATAACTCCACGCAATTTCGTCTTCCGTTCGCGTGAATTTGAGCAAATGGAACTGGAATTTTTTATCGATGATAAAGAAGAATCCTGGCAATATTGGCATCAATACTGGATAAATGAACGCCTAAATTGGCACAAAAGTATCGGATTGCCAAGCGATATGCTTGAATTGGATGTTCATGAAAAAGAAAAGCTTGCACATTATGCTAAAGCTTGCACTGATATCACCTTTAAATACCCATTCGGAGTACAAGAATTGGAAGGTATTGCTGCTCGCGGATGTTTTGATCTTACGCAACATCAAAATGCCAGCAATCAAGCCTTGGAATATTTCGACGAAAACGAAAAACGTAGATATTTGCCACACGTAATTGAACCATCCGTAGGCGTCGATCGCACGGTACTTGCAGTATTATGTGCAGCATATCATGAAGATGAAATAGATGGTGAGAAGCGTACAGTGCTTAGATTTTCTCCGAATATCGCTCCAATAAAACTTGCTGTTTTGCCAATTGTAAAAAATCGTGAAGAAATTGTCCAAAAAGCGCAGCAAGTTTATAAAAAACTACAGCCACTGTTTAGTGTATATTACGATCATACCGGCGCGATCGGGCGGAGGTACAGAAGAATGGATGAAATCGGAACCCCGTTTTGTTTAACTGTCGATTTTGAGTCACTCGAAAACGATACTTTTACAATACGATACCGAGATTCAACCGAACAGGTACGTTTACATAATGATGAACTGGTGAACTTTTTATCAAAAAATATCGGTCAGTAAATTTTGTCTTGAAAAGCCCCTATGATTTGGCTACCATGGCGACGATATTGGTAGGAAGAATGACATGGGAAGAGGCAGTTGAGGTGTTATCAGAATTCTTATTGTTAGAAAATTGGCAGAAGGATAGTGATGGGACTTATGCTTTTATAGTAGATAATCAACTAGAAATCCGGGTGTTTTGTATAGATTGGGATTATATCCTTTTTCAAGGACTTATAGGTGCTCCATTGCCTACCAATGGAGAAAGCGCACGAGAAAGATTAAAGCTAATTTTACAATTAAATTTTGCGCGCATTGAGGACAACAATGATGTATTATCCATAGATTCTGATGCCAGAAAAATTGCAATCACCCGCAAATTAATGCTTAAGGATCTTGAATTAAATTCATTGATAGATAATATCGAATCGTTCGTAAAAAATGTAGATTTTTGGTTTTCGGCAATAGAAATGAGGTCAATAATTTCCAATTTATCTCCCCTATTAAACAATTTACATCATCAATAATGCAACGTGTTATACAGTTTTTATTTTTCGGGATCTTGCTAACGTGCGGAATGTTGCCGGTAGCAGCTCTCGATGACACCACGACACACGGAATCCCCTTCACTAATTCCTATTACTACCATTTTTCAAGAGATCAAAATTTAGGCGCATTGGTCAAAGACTTTTGCTCCATGCAGGGAATAAATGTTGTTATCAGCCCAATGGTATCAGATGTGGTCAACGGCAGGTTCAATAAAATGGACCCAGCAGAATTTTGGAACTACATCACACAAGCATATGGACTATCTTGGTTTTATGACGGTAAGATATTGTACGTCTACAAAAACAGCGAATTGCAAACTCAAATATTCAGGATGGATGCAGATGGAATTGGAACAATGTCCAACATTATCAAACATCTCGGGTTTAGTAGCTCAGATTTCTCATTTCGATCAGTTCCAAGTGCGAATATATTAATCGTAACTGCTCCACCAAAATATCTCGAAACCATAAATGATCTATCTGTAAAATTTGTCACCGAAAAAATAACAGATACTACCATCGTAAAAACCTTTCCGTTACAATATGCATGGGCATATGATATGAGCTTTACGTATAAGGATGGATCAATAACCGTGCCAGGGGTTGCAACATTGTTACAAAATATAGTGACCGGATCTCAATCTGCATATTCTATATCAACAATGGATGTAAATTTAGGTGGGAAGACCCAAAACAAACGTGAAAAGCTAGAAGGCTTGGTGCAGTCAAATAACCCACACTCCAGTCAAAATAATGCATCATCAAGCGAGGATAAAGGGAAAGATAAACAATCCTCTGAGAGCTCAGAAAATGTTTCATCAACAAGTACACTACCTGGTTTCATCACCTGCGACCAGAGATTAAACGCGGTAATAATCAGAGATAAACATCAAAATATGCAATTTTATGAAGATATCATAAAGCAACTTGATGTGCCGTGCGATGTCATAAAAATTGATGTAGCTATTGTTGATGTCACACAAACCCAAGGAATGGATTTTGGATTAAGCTCACTCGGAATATCTAAAGGGCAAAGTAAAACTCTTAATATTGGAATAAGTGGCGATAGCGTATCTAAATCCCAAAAATCTGATTTACAGGGAGCAGCTAATATATTTGGACAGATGACAGGTGTCTTAAAGAGATATACAATTTCATCATATTTGCAGGTATTAGAAGACCACGGAAACGCAAAAGTAGTAGCCAAACCATCTGTGTTAACATTAGATAACGTCGGTGCAATAATAGAAAAAGAAGAAACGATGTATTCAAAAGTTAGTGGAACATACAGCGAAGGATTGTACGA
Source organism: Opitutales bacterium (assembly GCA_029059365.1). GTDB lineage: Bacteria > Verrucomicrobiota > Verrucomicrobiia > Opitutales > JAIRKQ01 > JAIDVZ01. Next base: position 5,863 of record JAIDVZ010000073.1, read on the forward strand.
CATAAATGCAACGACCAAACTGCAAGTCGTCCCACATGTCATACCCCATGACCATGATAAAGATGGGAAAAGAAAATTGAAAATGTTCGTCAATGTTCAAGATGGGTCATTGTCCGGCAACACTCAGCAAGGGGCAACCCCGACTTGTAATTCTAATTCGATAAATACCCAGGCGGTGTTATACGAGGGCCAGAGCTTGTTGATAGGTGGTTATTTCAAAGAAGAAAAATCTAAAAGCGCAAGCGGTGTACCTTTTTTGCAGAGAATCCCATTAGTTGGAAATTTGTTTAAGCGTACGATTGACAGTAGCAATGTTGTTGAAAGAATATACGTTATTTCACCGAACATAGTGGACATTGATGAACAAGATCACAAATTTGACCATTTTATGACAGGCGGTAATCTAGAAACAAAGGGAGTTATCACCCAAGCTGCACCAGCCCAACGTCAACCAAAGAAGATCACCCTAAACTTTAAAAAGACTCAAAAAAAACAGAAAAAAGCTGACTCCAATAAAGACTAAAGCTCCGGTCTTCGTTAAGAAGAATA
>JAIDVZ010000074.1 GCA_029059365.1 Opitutales bacterium
ATAATTACCAAGTACGTCGCCAAGATTTTTTAAATCATTAACCAAAATTTTATCTGGATTATTGATTCGATCAAATATTAAGGTACTTGAAACTTCACTTAAACGTTCCTCAAATGCACGGTAAATATCAACCAAAATAATGGAATCGAAATTTTGTAAAATCTCTGCAAATTCCTTGTAATATTGTTGTGTACGCGATACTCGATGCGGCTGAAAAACGACGGTTATTTTGTAATCGTAATACTTGGATCTTGCGTACTTTAGCAATGCCCCCACCTCCGTCGGATGATGTGCATAATCGTGAACAAACACAATATTATCGGACTGACAAAGCAGATCATTTCGCCTTTTGGCACCATCAAAATCACAATCAACGAAAACATTTTTACCGAAAATATCCACAAAAGCACGCTTAGCAATTTCTTGATTTCTGAGTGCAAAATTTGTAGCCGGTAAGTCCTCTAAAATTTCAATTTGGGCTTTTGTTTCATTCAATAGCATCGGAAATGTTTCGTCATCTGAGGTCAGAAATAATTTTTCTTTTGTCCTACAAAAAAAACGCGAAAATGCCGCCTTCAACCCATCCGAACCGTGATAATTTGCGATATGATCATCATCGTAATTCAATGCAATCGTAATTTGCGGACTAAAAGCCTCCATTGTACAATCGCTTTCGTCAACTTCCGCTATCACCCATTCCGAATCAGTAAAATATTTAGCAGGGGGATATTTGTCCTCCTTGAAAAAACCGCCGATTACGTAATCAATATGCATATGATTCTTGATCGCAAGTTCCGCCATATTTGCACAAACTGAAGTTTTCCCATGCGACCCAACAATCGCGATCAATTTTCGATCAGAGGTTATGTGCGCTAAATACTCTCCACGTTTCCAAATTGGAACATTTAGCGCTGTTGCCGCTTTGCAAATCTCATCAACATTAACATGAATAGCGCTAGAAATTACGACAGCATCACAGTGCTCCGGTAAAATTTTGCTGGGCAAAAATATTACGCGCTTACTTATCAACAAATCCTTTACCGATGGATCTGGAAAATCATCCCAACCGTACACAATTACCCCGCGTTCGGATAAGTACATCGCTAACGGAGCCATACCAGCTCCACAAAGTCCAACAAAACATACAATTTTATTTTGTAACATCTTTTATAATTTTGGTTACGGGATTTTCTTTGATCATAGAAACACGGCTTTCACCATGCTCGGATGTATTCAAAACCTGGATCACTGATTTTGTCAAAAGGTTAATCTGATTTTCAGGGATTAAATACCCCTGCCCCATCTTAACGACGTACTGCGCGTTCTTTGTTTGGTGATCTCCGGCAGCATACGAATATGGGACCAAAATCATCGGCTTGTTAAAAAACATTGCTTCCGCAATCGTACCAGCTCCAGCACGTGATACAACCAAATCGCATGCATTATATAGCACATTCATATTATCACTAAACTTTTTAAATACATTACCATGAATTTTTTTATCAAAACGTCCTGTGATACAATAAACTAAGATCCCGTGGTGATTCAAAATTTCATAATTTTCCTGTGCCCAATCTGTTAAAATTTTCGCGCCTTGGCTTCCGCCTATCACCAAAATTAGGCGTTTTAGGGGATCAGTACCAATCGATTCGCGAGCAGCAACTTTATCAAAAATTTTAAATTCTGCACGCAATGGGTAACCAATATGCTCAACCTTTTTATTCAGATATTTTGATCGAAATTTTACACCGCTTGGTAGATATACCTTCTCCGCAAAATAGGAAAGTATTCGTATACTTTTCCCTACTACTCGGTTTGATTCATGTAAAAAAATCCGTTTTCTCAAAAAGAAACCCGCTAACACAAACGGAGCATTTGTAAACCCTCCAAATCCAATAATACAGTCGATTTTCTTTTTTCTTAGAAAATGTACTGCAAAGAAAAATGACCGAATTTGGGAAAAACCAAATTGCAAAAATTTTATCAAATTTTTTGAAAACGGACGAGCACGTGTAATGATAAAATCCACATTTGGATATTTTTTCAGCATTAAGCGATCAATATTTTTATCACTAAGAACTAGTGTACATTGATGCCCTTCTCTTAATAATTGTTCAGCGACCGCGATGCCTGGACTTATATGCCCACCTGTTCCACCGCATGTAATAGCAAAATTTTTCATTTATCGACGTTCGAAGCAAATGAATCAGTAACGAAACAATTTATTAGCACACCTATCATAAAAAACATGACTAGCAAATTAGATCCACCGTAGCTGATGAAGGGCAGAACCATCCCTTTTGTTGGTAATAGCCCCGTAACAACTCCGACATTGATAATCACCTGGTATGCAATAATTAATACAATCCCACTCGAAATCACGGAAAGGTATATACTCTTTATCCTTGAAGATGCAATCATACAAGCGATAAACAGACATAAGTATAACAACAAAAGCCCAACGACAACTATACTTCCAAACTCCTCACCAACTATTGGTAGAATAAAATCGGTATGAGACTCTGGCAAATAAACCAGCTGCTGACGTCCATTCCCTAGCCCTTTCCCAAATAATCCGCCAGAGGCAAATCCCAAAATTCCCTGCCATAATTGGTATGCGCCACCAAGTTTATTGGAATCAACATCCAAAAATGCTATTATTCGCCTCATACGAACTGGGTTAAAAAATATCAGCACAGATATTGTAAAAAACGCCACAACTAGCGCACCAAGTATATAAAAAATCCGCGAACCAAATAAAAACAACAGCGTAAATGTTACCCCACCTATTAAAATTGCAGTACCGTAGTCCGGCTCCAACAAAATAACCAGGCTGACCATAGCGATTGTCGCGAGCGGCACAATAAACCCGGTAATAAAGGTCTTAATAGATTCATTGTTATTATCAATGTAGTCCGCCAACCACATAATAACAACAAATTTTACAAATTCCGAGATCTGCAAATTTATCCCACCACAAGCCAGCCAACGTCTAGAACCGTTGACCGAACGGCCAACCCCTGGAACCAAAACACAACAAAGCAAAATAAAGGAAAATATTAGTAATTTTCCTGAAAATTTTCGTAAAAATTCTAAATCCAAAAACAATCCGAACAAAAAAAATGGAACAGAAATCAGTGCCCAATATAATTGCTTACTAAAGTAGGACTCATTTTTGCAAAACGACAAGCTCGCACTGGCCAATACAACCAAACCGATCAACGTTAGAAACGTCACGCATACCAAAACAAAAAAGCACAAGTATTTTTTGTCGTTGTATAAATAATTCTCCAGCTTGACCGAAAACAGAGCCATTTAATCAGTTCAAATCGACCACTGGAATTTCATTAAAATTTTCAAAGAAATCATCAGAAGCAGGTTGTTCACCCTCAACAGGGACTGTATTTGACGTAGCAGCTGAACCTTCTGTTGGATACTCTACATCTTTGGTAATCACATCATCTACAGTTTTCGCTTCAGGTGCCGAAATCCGTAACGGTGCACCATTCAACTCTTCAAAAGTAGATTGTTTACCCGGAATGATTATTTTCTTTCCGATCTGCAATTCGTTTGGATTGATAATCCCATTTTCCACCTTTAACTGCCTAACACTAACACGAAATCCACGCGCAATACCATCTAGCGTATCTCCTGGCTGAACAGTATAATACCCATCTGAATCAAGCGCGAATACACGTCGTCCACGGCGCTCGACATCGAAACTTTTGGCAACTTTTTCTGGTCCTTCAGTCATGAATTTCTGAGTATCGGCTTTATCACCAGGAACCTTAATAATCTGTCCGATATATATATCGTCAGAAACAAGACGATTTAAACTTTTAAGTTTTAAGACCGTTGTGGAAAATTTTTTAGCAATTTTGTAAAGCGAATCGCCGCGCTTAACGGTGTACGAGATCATTTTTTGGTCATCCAATTTTTCACCAAGATCGTCTACATCCGCAAACTGTACAGGGATACGAATTTCCTGACCGATTGATAACATCGAATTGTTATTCAATCCGTTGATAGCCATTATCTCGCGAACAGGTTTCTTAAATTTGCGAGCTATTCCATACAGAGTATCTCCTTTTCGGACGATATAAATTGTCGATTGAGCTCCACCGATGTCCTCGCTTGCTACTTTATCTTCCGTCCAAGAAGGTCGTGTAGGCTTTTTGCGGATATCGACCCCATCAATCGCGATCCTCTCGGGAACAGCGTAGGCTACATTATTATTCCCATTAGCCTTTTTATCCGAAAACGAACATCCGGTCGAAACCAACATCCCGAACAATACAACACCACTCAAAAAAAACTTCATGGTCATCTTGTAAATGTTACTCATCCTTTTCATTTCGAACACCTTAGGAAAATAATTCAAAAATTCAACTTTAAAATACACTTCTTGTAAAGGTCTCCACGCTCATTGAAAGATGTGAACATATCAAAACTCGCGAAACCGGGGCTTAACAATACAACATCTCCTGGTAATGCAACACAAAATGCATCATTTACAATTTTTAAAATTATTTTTTCGGCATTTTCACGGCTTCCTCCGTAATAGCGCAATAAATTGAAAAACTTTTCAAATTTTCTTAACAAAATTTCTGAATAAATTTGCTCACCTGTCTCCCCCATCAGCAAAACCGAACTGGCATTTCGGCAAATTTCGTCGACATATTGATCCATATCTTCGCCTTTAGATCGACCACCAGCAATTAATATAATTTTCTTATCAAATGAATGTAAAGCAGCCTGAAAAGAGTGAAAATTTGTAGCCTTAGAGTCGTCCCAAAACTCAACGCAATCACCTTTACTTGTTTTTTTTATGGCAGCAACTCGTTGCAAACGATGCTCTGGCAATTTAAAAGACAATGCGGCCTTTTCGAGTAACTGAAACGGTAACTGCAACACCTTCCATAATGCCTCAACCAAAGCATAATTTTCACGTTGAACAGAAATATTTAATGCCGAATCCACTGGAAGATGTTTAATAACGGTGTGAACGTTGCTATCTTGCAACAGGCTAAAAGAGAGATTTTTTTTTGCATACTCAGCTACACTTGTCCCAATAAAAATATGCTCCGTATCCGGGTTATGGCACAATCTTGTCAAATTGTATTTAGCTGCAAAATAATTCTCCAACGATCCATGGACATTAATATGATCTGGTGCAAAATTTGTCCAAATTACATAATCCGGATGTAACTTCGATAGAGCACTTGCTTGAAAGGAACTGATTTCAATGACCGCAAAATTGGAAGGAACATTGATTGCGTCATCTGTATACTCTAATAATGATCGCCCATTATTTCCTACAGCAACAGCCTGATATCCGACACATTGAAGCGCGCATGCCAAAAATTCAGTTGTTGTTGTCTTACCATCCGTTCCGGTTACAGCAATTATTCGGCCTTTCCAAAATTCTGCAGCAAGATCCAGCTCTGTAATACAAGGGATATTTTGTTCTCTTACAAAACGTACCCAACGATTTTCATCCAAAAAACTTGGACTCCGGACTATAACATCGCACTCGGCAATTTTTTCCTCAGAAAAAGGATCACATTCTTTTACATTATCATCAAAAAGTCGCTTTCGTATATTATGCTTATCACACCATTTCGCGACAGCGCGTCCAGTAACTCCAAACCCAAAAATCCCAATCAGCAAATCTTCATCAAAAATTTCCTTCAGCATGATATTAAAACAGCTAAGCTCAAAATGAACGACCCAATCGATATTAATCCGGCCCGTGCTACGATTTTTTGTTCGCTTATACCAGATAATTCAAAATGATGATGTATCGGTGCCATCAAGAATACCCGCTTCCCGCCTCGTAATTTATAAGATGCTACCTGTACTATATCGGATAACGCCTCAACTACAAAAATTATACCTGTTAAAAGCAAAAAAAATGGCTGCATCAAAAGCAGGGCCCCTATCCCAAGCAAGCCACCTAACATCAACGCTCCGGTATCTCCCATCATGATACTTGATGGCCAAGAATTGTACCACAAAAAAACAAGCAAACTTCCTATAACACATGAAAAAACAACTGCTAGTTCCTCAATTCCAGGTAGAAAATTGATCTTAAGAGAATCTATCATACACTCTGATCCACTAAAAATCGCGAGCATGGTAAAAAACGCGAAATTCGGCAAAATTGTGACTGTTGCCAAGCCATCCAGTCCATCAGTCAGGTTTACGGCATTACATGTACCAGCGAGTACAAAGAACATGAATACTCCAATTAACACCAATAAAAACCAATTAATAGTTTCAATGTTTAAGATTGGCCTTAGCATCAACCGAATATCGCTACCATACTTATGATACATACAATAAAGCACCACAGCGGTTAAAACAGCTTCATATAGCAGTTTATGTTTGCCCTTTATTCCCCAAATACTGTGCTTAAAAATTTTAAAAAAATCATCAACAAAGCCCAAAAAACCTAAATATAAACTAACAACCAAAGCCGTTAATACGTAAAAATTTAGCTTAGCAAATATCAAAATCGGAATAATCACCGATAGCAATATGGCTATCCCTCCGATAGTTGGCGTACCAGCTTTGGATGCGTGTAATTTTGCCAAGTCTTTGACTATATCCTTTCCTCTTTCAATTTGTCCAATTTTTTTCTTTTTAAAAAATGTAAGAGTATGTGGAAACACAAAAAAACCACAAATTATAGACAACAAACATCCCCACAAACACCGTGTTATGCAATTTTCAATCCCCAAATCAATAGATGAAAACATCATGATGTATTTTTAATACTCTAAGAACCTCGGGTTTCATGTTGAGGTAAAGAAACTTTAGTGTCAATATCAATATGCGTAATAATTTGACAAGATTGAAAATATCGTGATTTTTGCGGGAAACTTATGGAAAATTCGAAAAATATTTATGAATTTGGACGCGTCACAGAAGGCGATGCATCGATGCGAGCATTACTCGGAGGTAAAGGCGCAAATTTAGCAGAAATGGCAAAAATTGGATTACCTGTTCCACCAGGATTCACGATCACAACGGAAGTTTGCAATAAGTATTATTCGAATAAAAATTCCTTACCAACTGAGGTGTGGAACGAAATTAAAAAGTCCGTCACAAAGCTTGAGGAACAACAGGGTAAAAAATTTGGAGATAAAAAAAATCCATTATTATTTTCTGTACGATCCGGTGCTCGTGAATCAATGCCTGGGATGATGGATACCATTCTTAATCTCGGTTTAAATGACGAGACTGTCGAGGGACATGCAGAAAAAACCGGCAACCCAAGATTCGCATATGATTGCTACCGTCGCTTTATTCAAATGTATGGTGATGTTGTACTCGGAATAAAAGCAAAAGATGAACATTCAATCGATCCATTTGAAAGTGCACTTAACACAGCGAAACAGAATGCCAATGTAAAGGAAGATACGGAACTATCCGCTGAAGATCTAAAAAATTTAATACGGAAGTACAAAGAAATTGTACGTAAATATTCTTCTAAAGAATTTCCACAGGACGTTTTTGACCAGTTACACGGGGCAATTTCTGCAGTATTTGAGTCTTGGAATAATGATCGTGCTATCATTTACAGGAGAAAATACAACATCCCGAGTGAATGGGGAACGGCTGTAAATGTCCAATGCATGGTGTTTGGTAATATGGGCGAAACCTCGGCTACAGGTGTGGCCTTTACCCGAAATCCAGCAACCGGGGAAAAGATATTCTATGGAGAATACTTAATCAATGCCCAAGGTGAAGATGTTGTGGCGGGAATACGTACCCCTAATCCTATCGGAAATTTAAGCACCGATATGCCCGATGTTTTTGCACAACTTAACCAAGTTTGCCAAACCTTGGAATCGCATTTTAATGACATGCAGGATTTCGAATTTACGGTTGAAAATAGCAAACTGTACATGCTACAGACTAGAAATGGTAAACGGACGGGATTAGCAGCAATCCGAATTGCGGTTGAAATGGTACAAGAAGGGCTAATAAATAAAGAAACAGCTATCAAACGTATCCCTGCTGATTCGGTATCATCTTTGTTGGTCCCAATATTTGACAGTGATACGAAAAAAGAAATATCCAGCATAGCTTCCGGGCTTCCTGCCGGTCCTGGAGCAGCTTCTGGAAATGTTTATTTTTCTGCAAAAAAAGCAGAAGAAATGCACGCAAATGGCGAAAGCGTTATTCTTTGTCGAATAGAAACTTCTCCCGAGGATATTCGTGGCATGCTTGCGTCAGAAGGAATTTTAACCAGCCATGGCGGAGTTAGTTCACACGCTGCACTAGTTGCTCGCCAAATGGGTAAAGTTTGTGTATGCGGTGCTGGTAAACTCGGAATTGATTACGCATCAAAAACAATCACGGTAGGTAATGTAGTTATACACGAAGGTGATGCGATTTCGATAGATGGATCAACTGGTGAAATTTTTGTCGGTAAATTGAAAACTGCACCATCAGAAGTAAACCAAGTACTCCAAGGAACGTTAGATGCCAAAAAAAGTTATACGTACAAACTTTTTGATACAATAATGTCATGGGCAGATGAATCCAGAAAATTGGGAATTAGGACAAACGCTGATAGCCCAAGACAGGCCAAGTTAGCGTTTCAATTGGGGGCAGAAGGAGTCGGATTATGCCGTACAGAACATATGTTTTTTGAAGAAGACAGAATTGATCATATGCGTGAGATGATACTTGCTGATACGACCGAGGGACGAGAAAAAGCGTTATCTAAACTAGAACCTCTTCAACAATCCGATTTCGAAGGACTTTTTCGTGAAATGCGTGGATATCCAGTTACTATCCGTTTGCTAGACCCACCATTGCATGAATTTTTGCCAAATGAGGAGAATGCAATCAATACATTATCAAAGAAGCTCGGTGTAACACCCGAAAGAATGAAATTACGCGTATCTTCATTAAAAGAAGCAAATCCGATGCTTGGACATCGTGGATGTCGTCTAGGTATTACATACCCGGAAATAACCCGTATGCAGGCACGCGCAATTTTTAAAGCAGCAGCAAATGTTATACGTTCTGGCACGCAAGTTGATGTTGAGGTTATGGTCCCACTAACAGCATTTGCTAAAGAATTGAAAAACCAAACGGATATTATTCACTCCGTCGCCCAGGAAGTTATATCATCGACTGGCATACAGATAAAATATAAAGTTGGAACAATGATCGAGCTACCACGGGCATGTCTATGCGCCGATGAAATCGCTAAAGAAGCACAATTTTTTAGCTTTGGAACGAATGATCTTACCCAAACTTGTTTGGGCATGAGCCGTGACGACGTGAATAGCTTTTTGCCGAAATATTTCGATCTTGAGATAATAAAAACAAACCCATTCGCTTCGATTGAACCAGGCGGCGTCGGTGCCTTAATAAAATTAGCCTGTGAAAAAGGACGATCGGTTAGGGAAAATATCAAGCTCGGTATTTGCGGTGAGCATGGTGGGGACCCTGCATCGATAAAGCTCTGTCACCAATATGGTTTAAGCTATGTCAGCTGTTCTCCGAATCGCATTCCGATTGCTAGATTGGCAGCTGCTCAAGCAGCTTTAAGTTAAAATAATCGTGTGTGGCTTTGGTACAAAATCGTAAAGTCACACATTGCGTGTAGCGCATATGCGACACTAATGTCTAAAATCAAAAATATTTTGAGCAAGACTTGAGAGTATCGACGATAGCATCGATTTCTTCTCTTGTATTATATAATGAGAGCGAAATTCGGGCTGTGCTACTTACGCCCAAAATACTCATCAATGGCTGTGCGCAGTGGTTGCCTGCACGAATTGCTATTCCAGCGGCTGATAGTACTGTTGAAATATCATGCGCATGAATATTTTTCATATTAAATGAAAAGACTCCTGATGCACCAGAGCCATATAGCACAATACCAGGGATCGTACATAATTGCGCGTGAGTATAATTCACCAGTTTTTTAAAATATTCACTCGCTTTTTCCCAATTTATATCAGATAAAAATTTTATCGCCTCTCCAAAACCAACAACAGATAAAATATTTGGACTACCAGCTTCAAAACGCACCGGAGGAAGTTTATAAGTAACCTCATCGTAGGTCACTTTTTCAACCATGCGCCCACCTACCCTACATGGAGGCATTTTTTTCAATAAATCATACTTACCAAAAACAAATCCACTTCCACTCGGACCAAAACATTTATGTCCAGAAGTTACAAAAAAATCACACCCAATATCCGTAAGGTCTATTGGGCCATGCATCAATGACGTTGCTCCATCGATAACAATATGTGCACCATTTTCGTGCGCAATCTGCGACATAAGTTTTACATCGTTAACATTGCCAAGAACATTACTGCTATTCTGGATAACAACGAGCTTTGTTTTAGCAGAGAAACACGACCGATAAGCTTCAAGATCTATCTCATAATTTTTACCAGATAATGGAATGTATGTTACTGTACAACCACATTTTTCGGCCGCTATTCGCCAAGGTAAGCATGATGAATGATGCTCCGCAGAGCCTATCAAAATCTCATCTCCTTTATGAAGAAAAACTGGTGCATAGCAAGTAGCAAGGAGGTTCATCCCCTCCGTCACACCGCTGCAAAAAACCACCGTGTTAACATCAATACGGCAGTACTTCGCAATGGATACACGGACAGCATCATAGGCATTGCTGGCATAGTTCGACAGATCATACATGCTGTAATCAACATTCGCATAATGCTCTGTACAAAACTCTGACATTGCACGAACGACCGACTCCGGTTTTTGGGTCGTCGAGGCGTTATCTACGTATATCAGGCGGCCAGCGTTTTCCCGTATCAACGGAAAATTCAATCGAAAAGCATCAACATCAAACATAAAAGGATTAACCCTTTATTTCGCGATGCAAAGTATGCCTTCTCAAGAATTTGTTATATTTCATTTTTTCTACACGCTCGGTCTGCACCTTTTTATTACGTGTCGACATGTAGCGCGACACTGGCTTCCCTTCAGCTTTAGCCTCGGTACACTCTAATAT
>JAIDVZ010000075.1 GCA_029059365.1 Opitutales bacterium
AAATTAGGTCATGTAATGACCACGATACCCGCATTTCATCAAATCTCAAAGTAGCGTCGTCGTATCGCACACTAAATTGTTTAACTTTTGCGCCATAAAATCCGACTTTGAGCTCTGAAAGAGAAACATTGTCAAAGTAATGAGACAATATTCTTTTTGCTAAAAATTTTTGTACAATCGGGAAGAAACACAACGATGTGCAACAAACTATGAATAGCAGCAAAAATGTTATATATTTAAGGACTTTTTTCACATTAATCTCCTATTTTTTGTATCAAATTCTCCACAGTTATCCCATTTTCATAAAACAGATCATCTTTCGAACCACTAAATCCAAATCTCTCAACACAGATATATTCTCCATCTATTCCGGCATATTTGTACCATGGCATCGAAATTCCAGCTTCAATAACCACACGTGAACGGCAATTTGTAGGCAGCACATATTCTTTCCAATCCAGTGGCTGTTCATCAAATCGCTCCATACATGGCATAGAAACAACTCGGACATCTTCAAATTTTTCAGCCGCTTGTAGGGCAATACTCAACTCACTTCCACAAGAAATCACAATGCAACGTAGCTGTTTTTTTTCAAGCTTCGCGATATATCCACCACGCATAACCCCAGATCTACGTTCAGCAACTGAAATTTCATCTAAAGTTGGTATATCTTGACGAGTTAAAATAAATGCAAATGGCCGATTTTTCTCTGAGTAATATAGTTGCCAAGCTCCAACAAGCTCCTCACGATCAGCCGGACGAACAACATATAAATTCGGGATACAGCGCAAACTAGCCACCACCTCAACCGGTTGATGTGTAGGTCCATCTTCTCCAACTGCTATCGAATCATGTGTAAACAAAAACAACGAATGCAGATTTGATAACGCTGCCACCCTTATCGCCGCCCGCATATAATCGGAAAACACCAAAAATGTTGCACAAGATGGATGAAAATATCCGTCATAGCATATCCCATTTGCTATGGCTCCCATTGCATGTTCGCGTACACCAAATTGTATATTTCGTCCCGAACGATCGCTCAATGAAAATGTTGAATAATCAGTGAGATAATTTTTATTGGATGAGAATAAATCTGCACTACCAGTAAGCAATAACGGGTCTTGCTTGGCTAATTGTTGCATCACTTGTGCATTAGCCATGCGCGTGGAAATTTTGACATCGTCTTTACCATAAACGATGTTGTCGAAATTTACC
>JAIDVZ010000076.1 GCA_029059365.1 Opitutales bacterium
AATTTCGACAAGACTTTATCATCTGCTTCTGGAATCAAAAGCTCATCTGCTTTTGATAATAACGCGATCCTCATTAGGACAGCAGAATCGAGCTGCCCAGTTGAATAAAACATCTTTCCCGATGCTAAGGAGGATATGATAGCAGAATTGAGAATCGGCTGTGTATCCTTCCGAGAAATCAAGTTAACGCCGTAAAACATCGCTGTTTTTTTCTTACCAACAATCCCAGGTGTCGAACCTATCGTAAAAACAAATGCAACGATAATAACCCCAAGCAATATGCTAAATATCCACTTGTGGTGCTTCTGTAAGATTTGCTGAATAGATGATATCATAATTTTCCTAACGGGGAATAATAGAAATGGTGAAAAATTTTCAATTAATTAATATCGAAATATTAATTGACTTGAATATAATTTCGTCTCAGGTGAAAAATTAAATCGATTTTATGATAGCCTTTCTAGAAGCAGCACGTGCTGGTTTATTTAACAGAAACAATATTTTCCCCAACATATTGGCGGGCATTGTGGTCGGAATTGTTACTATTCCACTTTCAATGGCATTTGCCATCGCAGCGAATGCTAAACCAGAGGTCGGGCTATACACATCGATAATTGCCGCATTTTGTGTATCGGTTTTCGGGGGTACACGCATACAAATTTCTGGTCCAACGGGGGCATTCGTAGGACTGCTGCTATCAATTTCCGCGCAATTCGGTCCTGATGGGTTACAACTAGCGACAATATTAGCTGGTATCATACTGATAATCATGGGCATGGTACATTGCGGCAAAATCATACGATTTATACCTGAACAGGTTGTAATTGGGTTCACAATCGGGATCTCGATTAATTTATTAATCGGACAATTTCCAAATTTTTGTGGATTAACATGCAGACATTTATCAGCAAATTTTGCAGAAAAAATTACACAAATTTACCAAGCATTGCCCACAATCGATTGCCCAACAACTGTACTGGCAGTAATCAGTTTATTGATCTTAATCTTTAATAAGTACACATTTTTTCGATCGATACCTGCTCCAATTATGGCACTATTTTGTGGTATCTTCCTACAATCGATTTTTCAATTCGGCTCAGTGTCCACAGTTGGCAGCGCGTTCGGAGGGATTCCACAAGCACTTCCAAGCTTTCAAATTCCGCCAAATATAACAGCGGCACGGCTGTATTCACTATTACCATCCGCATTTGCACTTGCGATGCTCGGGGCAATTGAATCGCTGTTATCCGCAATTATTGCAGATCGTATAACTGGACAAAAACATTCATCTGACCAAGAATTAATCGGGCAAGGGATTGCAAACGCTGTTTGTCCATTTTTTGGTGGCATTGCATCAACTGGATCAATCGCCCGTACTGCATCGAGTGTACGAGCTGGCGGGAATTCCCCACTTGCCGGAATAGTTAGCTCAATCACTTTAATCTGCATCATATGCTTTTGTGCACCTCTTGCAAATAATGTTCCCCTCGCCACCCTTGCGGCTATTATCTTCATGGTTGCATTTAGGATGATCCATCCAGCTTCTCTTTTTTCGCTAATCCGCCACTCCCCTAAATTAGACGTACTGATACTATTCTTAACATGTACTCTAACCATCGTTTACGGAATCGTTCTCGCGGTAAACATTGGGGTCATACTTTCCGCTTTGATCATCGTATATAGATTGATAAGCTCAACAACCATTCACGACGAATCGGCCGATTTTGCACGTGATTTCCATACATCACCTAATATCGCAATATACAGGATAACTGGACCATTCTTTTTTGGAATACTTGATAAATTTGACCACATGATAGATCAGATGCAGCCTGAAATTGACACACTTATTCTCGATTTATCCGATGTAGCATTTATCGATACTGCTGGTTTACAGGCATTACGAGATTTAACAGAACAATTCAAACATACAGGCAAAAAAGTTATATTCGCTGAAGCACAACCTCAGATCATCCAGAAACTAAACCAGGCACAAATAATGGATTTTACAGGCAATAATTCTGAATATCTAACCATACCAGAAGTATTAAATATTGCAAATACTCCTCGCATGGATACAATATAGGGGTCATGATTTATGGGTTACTATTCATTATTGGAGCATGTATCGGTAGCTTTTTAGGAGTTTGTATCGACCGTATTCCACGAAAAAAATCTTTCATATACGGATGTTCGCGTTGCATATGCGGGAAACAGATACCATGGTACTATAACATCCCCATTTTTTCATGGTTAATACTACATGGGCGCTCAAAATGCTGCGATCATCCCATACCATTAAAGCTTCTACTGATCGAGGTGATCACTGCTTGTTTATTTCCACTCTTGTGGGCTCTTAAACCACAATTCAGCGATTTCATTATCTATGCAACATTGATATCATTTCTGCTGGTTGCAGCATTCATCGACTTCGAGACCATGCTTATCCCAGATAAATTACCACTAACATTAGGTATAATCGGTATCGTTGCATCCATCATGTATCCGCAGATGCACCACACAAATGATTCTTCTCTGAGTCTTCAGTGTAGCCTACTTGGGCTGTTACTTGGAAGCGGGATATTGTTCTGGATCGGAATAATCGGTGAAATAATCTTCAAAAAAGAAGCAATCGGGATAGGTGATGTACAATTAGTTGGTGCAATTGGAACATTTTGTGGCATATCAGGCTGTTTAGCCGCAATATTCGGTGGTTCATTGGTTGGTACTGCTATATTCTTACCGATCATACTGAAAAAGAGACTGAACTTTCAAAAAAAATCTTCTAAACGAAACAAAACATCGTCCACATTTATCCCGTTTTTAGCGATCGGGACGATATTATTTATACTTTTTGGGGATATGCTCCCGCAATTTTTCTAATCAAAAAATTCAAGCTCGCTTGAGAATTCCATAATACTTGCGCTGCTAACAACGTTTGGATTGTAGTTTAGATACATTTTAAACGGAATATCCAAAAATCTGGAGTTGTAGCTAACATTTGCCATACCAACAACAGGAATCGTATTGAAATTTATTGCTCCGGTACTATCAATCTCGCTAATCAGTAGCCTAAGCCCTAAAGTATCATCATTTACTAAATATATCGGATCAAACCCTAAACGACATAAATACGAAGTATCATACGCTGAATCATACCCAGTTTGATAAAATTCCACAGGCCGAATCAAACGATTTTTAGGACTGACTGTGGTTTCGATGGTAACCATCCGTGATAAAGAAACTCCATTTATGGCAAAAGTGTACCGCACGTTTATACGACGTAACGTCCAATATAATTTACACATGTCCAATGCTGAAAGTCCAGAAATGGTATATTCTGATGCTCGACTATGTACTATGGTATGCGGAACCCCAGCCGAGCTGACTCGGCACAAGAACGGTTCAATCATTTTTTGATTTACCATTGGTTATTTTCTTTTTTTGGCCCCTCACCTTGGATACTTCACCCAGTACAGGCGTCACTTGTACATATCCTTTATCATCTCGTTCACTCGAACAACTGTTGAGCGAGCTTTTTACTACATGCCAAAATATTTTTAATAATCTCTTCATGATTTTATAAATGGTTCACTAGCTAATGAAAAACGGTTTTTCAGCTCACCAGAATCACAAACATCTTCTTCACGGAAGATCACAGTTAATGGGTATGTGAGATCACTGGCATCGATCTTTACGGTCGACTCCGAATTGTTCGGATCAACAAACTTAAGCATGCCATATTTGCCCTCACCAGTTGAGGTATTCTCGAGCTTGCAATACACTCCCTGGTCGATTAATCCGTTCCCAGACGCTTCTGCGCTTACCCGATCACTATAATTACGAGATTCAATCAATACTCGACCAGAACGTGTCAATTCCGCTAAATCTGCAGCTCCAAGATGCTTAGCTGGCCCGAATTTTATGTAAGTTTCACCGGTATCCAAATGTTGAACGATCTCCTGAACAACAGCATTCATTGTCTTCCATTCTTCTCTACCGTCGGAAAAATTTAATACAAATCGCAAGATATTTGGTTCTACTTCACGATCAATCAAAGTAATAGATCCATCGTATTGCAAAGTGCCAACTGATTCAAAAATACTTTTTGCTAACCCATCTGGTACGGTTTCTGCACTTAAAACGGACAACAATTTTTTATATGTACCAGTTGTCGCATCTGTAGCTTTTAATTTCACAACTACTTCGCGATCGATAACTGCAATATCATCGTTTTTGTATGAAAATTTTGCTGAAATAGTATCCTCTTCAACGGTTTTATTCATCCAATCTGCTATTACACCATCTTCAAGCTCATCAGGCAGTATACTGGTACGCGAGATATCCCGTATCGTCACACTATTTGGCGAGAAATTTTGTAACCAAGGGACATGTTTTTTCCACCATATCAAGGAACCGGTATCTATTGCGCTTGTTGAAATTTTTTGTGCAACATAATTCGCTTTTATACCCTCCAAATTTATCGTAAGCACGAGGGTTTTATAATCCATTCCTGAAGCATCTTGCGGATACTTTTGTACGGTCAATGTTTTCCAAGCTTTGCTGTTCGTACTATTTGTAGTTTCAAATTTCAATACAACAGCCGGTACACACAAATCGTATCTCGGCTGTAAGGAAAAATTTTTTACCCGATCGTTGAATATTTTCATCGTATAAACCGGCAATTGTGCACGCCGCTTAAATGAAAAAGTCGGAACTGGTTTGGAATAATCTACGTAACAAATCGTATCCGGCACCCAACGTAGTAACCGTCTAATAACCTCTGCGCAAGATAGATCTTTACATTCATCAAATGGGATAATCACATCGATTTCTATTGCTTCTAATGCGATATTGGCACCGCATACACGTGCATAATTAATCACATCTGTAATTTGTTCCCCGATGCTTATTTTATCTCCGTTAATATCCTGCCCAAGAATAATGCGGCTCTTTAATACATTCTGCAGATCAGAATCAGGATTTGAGGGATCGATTGGTTCATTCCATTGTTGCTGGTAAATTAAATTTTCGAGGTACCACCAACCACCACTAGCTTCATATTGCTGATTTTCTACGGAGTTCGTGCCATAAAGCGGAGTTTGAGTAATCACTCCTTCAAACCATTTCACTCCGCTTCGATAGATGGTAATTATTTCACCAGATGCGAATAGCAAATCATCCGTTATCGATCGTCCGGCAACTGAAAAAGTCACCTTATCGGGCATCTGATTCTTCCACGAATATACGACATCGCTTATTCCATATTCAGCAAATGAATGCGTAACTCCATTGTAACTTAATGTCCACATACAATTTTTTACCTCAAGTTATTTATCCGTGATTCTAGATTTTCAATTTCCCCTTCTAATTGATCGATTTTTTGGTCTAAAAATGCCTGCATTGTCGGGAAATTTGGTTCTAATTTTGACATTTTTTGGCTAATTGATTGAAAAAAAGTATCATTCCTTT
>JAIDVZ010000077.1 GCA_029059365.1 Opitutales bacterium
CATCTCTAAACTAAAAGAACTAGCAAATAAGGTAAAAATTTTAGAAAATAAGGTAAAAAACATCAATGTTTCTTGGAACGAGGCATACTTAAGCATCCCAAATATTCCGCATGAATCCGTGCCCTATGGGAAAAGCGATAAAGACAATATTGAGGTTTATAAAAATGGAAATTTTGAAAAAATTTCAGCCCACGCAATTCCTCATTATGATATCCCATGGTTTAATTCCGCGATTGATTTTCCGCGTGGGGTCAAGGTAAGTGGTGCTGGGTTTCCGTTTTATGTCGGAGATATGTCTCGCCTGGTTCGTTCGTTAGTAGCCTTCTTTTTAGATGAAGCTAAAAAAAATGGTTACACTGAGTTCTCTACCCCAATTTTGGTGAACGCCGCAAGTGCCACTGCTACCGGTCAATTACCCGACAAAGAATCACAGATGTATCACGATGCTCAGGATGATTTATATTGTATCCCAACCGCAGAAGTTCCGGTAACGAACTTCTTTAGAGATGACATTCTCGAGGAGGAAGATCTGCCGATTTATAGATGCGCGTATACTCCGTGTTTTAGGCGCGAAGCTGGTAGCTGGGGGAAAAATGTCCGTGGATTAAACCGGTTACATCAGTTTGATAAAGTTGAACTTGTGAAATGGGTACACCCAGATTCATCTTTCGATGAGTTGGAAAAATTACGTCATAATGCCGAAGAAATTCTCCAAAAACTTGAACTACCATATAGACTATTGTCGATTTGCACGGGAGATATCGGTTTTCCTCATTCCAAACAATACGATCTTGAAGTATGGGCCGGTGGCCAAAAACGTTGGCTTGAAGTTTCAAGCTGTAGCAATTTCACCGACTTTCAAGCCCGTCGTGGAAACATAAAATTTCATAAAAAATCGGATGGCAAAACGTTATATGTCCACACCTTAAACGGGTCTGGGTTAGCTGTACCACGCGTACTTGCTGCGATTTTGGAAAACAATTTGGGGTCTGATTTCAGTGTAAAAATCCCAACGGTGCTCGTTCCTTATATGGGCGGCACCGAATATTTGAGATATTAATATATGCGCGAATTAGGCGAGATACTGAACTTGGGGATAGAGTACCGTCGTACATTATTTTTGCCATTTAGAAAAACAATTTCGCAAATCAGTGGCAATATCCGAAACAAATCCGTTGTAATTTTTTCCTCACATTCCAGACAATCGCCAAATAGAATCGTTGCTCAAATTCAACTACAAGCTAAAAACGATATATCATTCTACGCCACAAAGAAGCGTTTAGGGTATAGCTTTTTAAGGGTACTTTCTCGAGATATCGTAATTTCGCACAATCCGATCCTGGATAGAAAGATCCTCTTTCGTTGCAATAACTCAGATTTTGCTGACGAGTTGTTTCGGTATGAAGAAATCTGTGAGAAATTTGATAACCTATTTTCAGATAAATTCAACACTGGTATATTCACACTCGGCGAATCAAGTGTTTTTTATTACGAAAAAATCAATTTTTTAACTAAGCGTCGGCGAATGCGCTTTAAAGTTGCAGTAGATCTAATGTGTGATCTACTCGATGTTTTATACTTCTATAACAAAAGGGTGAAATGATAGAGCATATTTTTTTGGGTATTCTCGTGATAACATTGATATGTGTCTATATGCGCTATTCTGAGCAAAGAGCAAACTTAGCCCGAACAGAAGCTTTACTGGGCACAGAGCGAGAAAAACATGAACAAACTGAACGTTCATTCAACGAAAAGTTACAATTATTAGAATCTGCCGAAGAACGTTTACGCGAAAGTTTTAAAAATCTGTCCGCAAATGCGTTAAAAAGCAACAATGAATCGTTCATTACTCTCGCTAAAAGCGCATTCTCATCTCTAACAAAGGAAGCCGAATCTGAATTTAATATCGCCACAAAACCTATCCAAGAATCATTAAAAAATTTTAACGAAAAGGTTGAGAAAATTGAACATCAGCGCCAAACATCGTATTTTGAGCTGAGTGAACAGCTAAAGCTCATTAATCAGACCAGCCAGGCATTAAAATCAGAAACTTCTGATCTGGTCAATGTTTTGCGTAAGCCTGAAGTACGTGGAAGATGGGGTGAGATGCAGCTTAAACGAACAGTTGAACTATCCGGTATGACCGAACATGTCGATTTTGAGGAACAGGAAAATGTAACATCACCTGATGGACAAAATCTTCGCCCAGATATGATCATACGATTGCCAAATAATCGCACGATCATCGTTGATTCCAAAACCCCATTATCGTTTTATTTAGACGCACTGCAACGAAATACCGAGCAAGAACGAGCAAAAATACTCAAATTATATGCGGCAAATATCAGAAAACATATCGAAAACCTGGGATCGAAAAATTACTGGGAGCAGTTTCAATCTTCCCCGGAGTTCGTGGTATTATTTTTACCAGGAGAAAAATTTTTCAGCGACGCACTTAAGGAAGACCCAAATCTTATAGAATTCGGAGTCTCTAAGCGCGTAATACCAGCAACTCCAACAACTATGATCGCACTTTTAAAGGCGGTAGCATATGGATGGAAACAAGATAAAATCGCAGATGAAGCAAAAAATATTGCTGCTATTGGTCATGAGCTATACAAGAGAATGAAAACCTTTTTAGAACATCTCGAGAAGATCGGGAAATCACTTTCTACAAGTGTAAAATCATATAATGAGGCTTGCGCTTCTCTAGAGACCAGACTAATCCCACAGGCTAAAAAATTTGAACGACTAGAGCCATCGCTACAGCCAATAAACAATCCCTACTTTATTGATACTCAGCCACGTCAGATACATCAAGAAATTAGTCCCTCTCAGCTCGAAGAGTGAAATATTTTTGCAAAATTTTCCGAGCAATTGGTGCAGCATTCTTCCCACCATAATAATTCTGTCCATCCCGACTTTCACGCAACATTACAGTCACCGCAATTTCAGGATCGTAGGCCGGTGCGAAACAAGTAAACCAAGCAATGTTTCGTTTTTTCCCTTTTTCTTTGAATTGCGCTGAACCTGTTTTCCCAGCCACTTTGACACCATCTATTTTCGCTGCTCTACCAGTGAAATTTTCCACACAATCGATCATAGAGTCAAGCAGGTAAAAATATTCATCTCTAGGAATGAATGATCCATCACATACGTCCGTAGCTAATTGATCATGATGAAATATTGTTGGGACTGTCCGTCGTCTATTTTTTGCAAAAGAAGCAGTAAAACAACAAATGCTTAATGGGGTGGTCAATAAATACCCCTGCCCTATCGATAAGTTGAGCGTATCTCCTCTACTCCAACCACCTAACCCACGCTTGATTTTCCATTTTGCATCTGGAACCACCATTCCATGCGTTTCAAATGGCAACTCGATGCCTGTGGGGCGGTCCAAAAAATAATTTCGTGCTTCATCAGCTATTACATTCGCCCCATATTTTGCTGCTCGCTCGAACATATATGTGTTGCAACTTTCGGCAATCGCCAGATGTAAATCGATATCATTTCCCGAAGTATGTCGATGACATTTAAGTATCCTACCATTATTATTGTATGTACCCTCGCATATCAATTTTTCCTCTGGATCAAAATCATTGGCCCGAAAAAACGAAATCGCTGATAATATTTTAAAAATCGAACCTGGAGGAAACAACCCTTGAATCGCTTGATTGAACCATCCAGATTGCTCATTTATTTCATTAAATACTTTCGAAGATATACTTGGGTACAGCATATTTGGGTCATATGATGGTGAATTGGCCAATACCAGTACTTCCCCCGAACGGACATCCATAACTATAACTGACCCTGTATACCATCTAAGGGCATCCTCGGCTTCACGTTGCAATTCGGAATCAATTGATAAGATCACATCTTGCCCATTTTTAATATCAATTTTCCCTTCCAAGCTACGCTTTTCACCTGAAGGCAATACTAACCAAGTTTCCGCACCATTTACACCACGTAAAATATCATCTGCGGTCATCTCGATCCCGCTCTTCCCTTTTTGTTGTCTTATGCTAAAAGTATGGATATGATCATCGTACTTCTCAGCATTATCCTCAAGCACGGTGTACCCTAACACATGACAAGCTAGCTGCCCATTTGGATAAATTCGAGTTGAACTAGCCTGAATCTGTACGGGAGAATTGGCCGGCAGAAAATTAATCAACTTATCGTATTCCTCAAGTGTCAATTCCCCTATCAGTGTTATCGGTAATAAAGAACGTTGAAACAAATGCCTATCGATTTGTTTGCCCGAAATAAACAAATCTCTCCCAAGCAAATTCCCAATTGGGGATAATATATCATTTACTATCGATTCTCTGACCTTGGTATATAGCACCTTACGATCAAAATTCTCATCTCGATCGGCGTGATATTTTACACGTTTTATAAATTCTTCACGAAAACGTGATTTTAACTCGCTTAGATACAGCTCGAGCGAAAAGACTGGCCTATTCCCAACCAAAAGATTGCCATTTCTATCGTAAATATTCCCACGGACCGCAGGAATAATGATTCTTCTGGTACATTGTTGGCGTTCTCGACGATTAAAGCTTTCATACTGAATAATCTGGCGATAAAAAAGCCCAAGCGATAAATAGAGAAAAATGACAGCAGCTACAAATTGAATAACACCGACCCTGGTAGCATTTTTTTTAAAACGTCTTATCAAGCTCATAGTTGATCGGCTAATCAAGTGCTAAACGAGTGAGAAAATTCTTAAAAAATATACAGCCTTTCTCTAGCATTTCCACTGAAATACTTTCATTTGCATCGTGTATGTGGTCTCGTGTGGAAGAAAATCCAACCAAAATTGAATCTAGAGAAAGAACGTCCTTGAGCAATCTCATCAAAGCAATACTTCCACCATCGCGTAAATAAAGTGGAGATTTACCAAAAATATTTTTGATCTCCTGATCAGCTATTTTTATGCCATGCCCAATTGAAGTTGCATTATCAAAGCAATCGGGGTTTGAAAGCAAATTATAGGGATTCGAAGCTTTTTCAAAATTCAGCTCAACCTCTATATTTGAATCCACTCTCTCGTAAATCGCTCGTTTGAGCAAAAATCTTATCGTATCTACATCTTGATTATTTACCAATCGGCAAGTAATTTTTACACTTGCTTCACCAGGAATAATCGTCTTTAGCCCATCGCCTTGATATCCACCGGTTATACCGTTAAATTCTAAAGTTGGTAAAAATCGCATACTATCTATCGCGGAATATGCATCTTGATCATTAGACAACTTTTTTACTCCTAATTTTGCTAAAAATTCGGCATCTTTAAACGGCAGTAAACGAGTTTGCGAACGTTCAAATTCTGACGGCGGAACTACATTATCATAGAAACCAGGGATATTTACAGAACCATCCGGATTATGGAAGCTTGCACATAACTTGACCAATTCACGGATCGGGTTCACGATAGCCCCACCATAACCAGAATGAATATCGTGTTTGGCGGATCGCAAAGTTAATTCAAATCCAACAAGTCCACGCAACCCAGTGGTTAAAATGATATTTTCTTCATCTATGCTACCAGTATCTGCAACTACGGCAAAATCAGCACGTAATTCGTCACGATATTCCTGGATAAATTTAAGCATCCCAGGGCTGCCAATCTCCTCTTCACCTTCTAAAACAACGGTTATGTTCAGCGGGAAGTCTCGATTTTCAGAAAGTAATTCATTCAATGCGACCAAAAATGTTGATGTACCACCTTTATCATCAGATGCACCACGTGCATATAACCGACCATCATGCTCAACCATCGTAAATGGATCACTTTCCCAACCCGGCTCTTCGGCAGGTTGTACATCATAATGCCCATACAACAATACCGTGTTTCTACCAAGTTTATGATCATTTTTGGCTAAAATTATTCCGTGTTTCTCGGCTGCTACTTCTTGAATCTGTAGCCCCGAATCATGCAAAAAATCGCACAAAAAATTCCTCACATTTTTCATGTCCTTCAAACATGAGTCATCACAGGATACACTTTTGTAACCGACATATTTTGCCAAAAATGACCGTATATTCATACTTTCATCAGATCTGATGTTTTCGACTCAAGTGCCTTATCTATATCCGCTATTGCATTATCTACCAGTTTTTGCACATCTTTTTCCGCTTTGCTCAGCTCATCCTCTGTTATTTCACCAGTTTTCTGTGCCTTTTTTAGTACATCCAATACATCACGTCGTACACCACGGATGCTAATTTTGCCTGTCTCAGCCATGGTATTGGCAACCTTTGACAACTCTTGACGACGTTCTCCACTCATCTCCGGTACATTGCACCTGATAATCATCCCATCAACTACCGGGTTTAGGCCAACATTTGACGCTATAATCCCCTTCTCTATCGGTTTCAAACTTTCTTTATCCCACGGCTGAATTCGAATGGTTCGCGAATCTGGGGTAGTAATAGCGGCAATGTCTTTAATCCGCATTTGTGACCCATATAATTCAACCATAATGCCTTCCACCATACTAGTTGATGCTTTACCAGTATGCAGCGAACTGAACTCTTTGCGCGTGTGATCAACAGCCTTGATCATCAAAACCTTGGCACCGTTTATTGTCTCATTTATGTTCATAAGCTAAGTCTTAATTAAAATTTCCTACGTAAGTTCCAATTGCTTTCCCGTCCAATGCAAATTCGATATTCGACATATCATCCTTCGAAGCTTTCACAACCAATATTGGAATATTATTGTCCGTACACAGCGCAAACGCGGTAGAATCCATCACGTTCAAGTGACCTGATAAAACATCATCAAACGATATTTTATCAAATTTTGTAGCCTCTGGGTATTTCTCTGGGTCCTTATTGTACACCCCGTCAACCCTTGTTGCCTTCACTATAACATCTGCTTGAAGCTCGTTCGCTCGTAGCGCTGCTGCACTGTCAGTCGAAAAAAATGGATTACCGGTTCCACCGGAAAACAACAAAATTTTTCCCGCTTGGAGATCATTTAATGCCATCCGAGCAGTATAAAAATCACAAACATCTGGCATCATCAAAGCTGAATATATCTGCGATGCGACATTCATCTGATCTAAGCAATTTTTCACAGCTAAGCAATTAATCGTGGTTGCCAACATTCCCATATAATCCCCGTAAACGCGATTATAACCTTCATTCGTAGTAGCTCGTAACCCACGAAAAATATTTCCACCACCCAACACGACCCCTAACTCATATCCTTTTCCGCGTAAATTCTTCAAAAGAATACATAACTGGCGAACAGTTTCAGGGTCAATTGAACCGTGTTGAGCACTAGCTTTAAGAATTTCTCCACTAAATTTTAAAATTACTCTCCTGTACCGCATAAGACGATCTATGAAATATAGATGCTTTTAATC
>JAIDVZ010000078.1 GCA_029059365.1 Opitutales bacterium
GTCCATTATCGACGAACTGTTATATTTTTTTTCGTGAAAAGAAATAAAAAATTGCTTTTGCTTTGGATAAAGCTGCGACGATACTTGGTAAACCCGTTGAGTTATTCAATCAGTGGCATGAATTTTATGCGGCATGAGCGCCCATTCAAGGTGGAATTCGTGTGTGGGGTGGTTATTTGGCCGATTTGTTTCGTATTATTTGGATGGGGATGGAAGTTACTGCTACTGACCGTGAATTTTTTTATCTTGTTGCTTACAGAATGCCTAAACACAGCAATTGAAGCCGTTGTTGACCTTACGGTTGATAAGAAAAGGAGCTATCTAGCAAAAAAGGCCAAGGATACCTCAAGTGCGGCAGTCTACATCGCATTATGGAATATTGTGATATCTGCCCTATTCGTTCTAACGTTCAAATAACTTCTTTACTTCATTCTATGGTTAGCTTAAATTTTATGGCATGGTTGAAGGTGTGTATCGTGTTATTGCAAGGCGTTGGCGACCAAGAACCTTTGATGAATTGATCGGCCAAGATCATATCGTAAGAACACTAAAAAATGCAATTACCACCGGTCGGATACCACACGCATACTTATTCATAGGTCCACGCGGGACAGGTAAGACGACAACCGCGCGTTTACTAGCCGCCGCACTAAACTCTGCAGAACATCCAACCGTTAATATCGACCCCAATAATCCTGTTACACAGGCGATTTTTAACGGGTCATGCTTGGATGTCGTCGAAATTGATGGTGCATCTAACAATTCCGTTGATCAGATACGGGATTTGCGCGAAGAATGCCAATACGCACCGACTCAGTGCCACTTCAAAATATATATAATTGATGAGGTACATATGCTCTCAAATGCGGCATTTAATGCCTTGCTTAAGACTTTAGAAGAACCACCGGCGCATGTAAAATTTATATTCGCAACCACTGAGCGAGACAAAGTATTAGCAACTATCATTTCGCGCTGCCAACAGCTATACTTTCGGCCTGTTTCGGACGAAATTTTATACCGTAAACTGCATGAAATCGCACAAAATGAAAACATCACAATCGAGGAAAAAGCATTAAAAGTCATCGTTCGTCTGGCGCGTGGCGGAGTTCGAGACGCTGAATCGATCTTGGACCAGATGAGTACATTTGGAAATACAAATATCACCGAAAAGGATGTTTTATCCACCTATGGGATGGTTTCGGATGATGTATTGG
>JAIDVZ010000079.1 GCA_029059365.1 Opitutales bacterium
ATAAAATATTTTTTCATTATTTTATAATCTCCACCGTTTTCTTCCATGAATTTCGGTAAAAAATCATTATCTATTTCTTTTCTCAACTTTTTGAATTGCTCGCTTTTTTCTAAAAATGTCTCATCGTCCATATTCGGATCAGTGTTATCACTTAATTTTATAGAAGATAATAAGCTTTCTATTGTCACAGATTTGCCATCACACTCTGTGGTATATTGATATAGTTTGGACATCATTTCACATACATCATTGGCAAAACTCACTTTGTACCCACATTCGAGCATTTGCGAGACGTACATAACAATCGATTTTCGCTGTGCAGGCGAACATCCCTCAAGAGGCAGTAAATTAATCCCTGCTTTGGTAAGTCTGGCTAGCTTGTTGCTAAGTGTAGCGATATCATAATCCCTCGGGCCATTTCTAGAAATTTCCTTTTCCCAATCGTTCAGATAACGAATAAGACACGCCTTTTGATCAGCAGGTATCGACTCTGTTTCGTCTACTCCAAGCCTATTGCTTAACTTGATGGCTACAATGTTACTTTTTTCATAACTCAAAAATAAATTAGGCTCATCTTGAACACATGTTGGTTTATCTGCCCCATGTGTATCCTGTGCAAAACCTACCACATCAGTGGGCGGACGGTTATTAATTCCGGCTATATTCGACATAACTTCATTAGGATAAAATTAAAAAATGCCAAAAGTTCGATTTGTTGATCAACAAATTACAAAATTAAAATTTGTCAATATTTTTTGTAAAAAAAATTAAGAATATTTGAGACAATTTGCCATAAGAACTCCTAAAAATAAAAAAGCCCCGGATTGTAAACAATTCGAGGCGTAATCCCGGTAGCAAATTCGGTGAATTTGCACACTCTAAAGACCGCACCATGCGTTTGGAGTAGCGACCGTCACCGTCTCTTTGCAAAAAACCACCGAGAATTTTCCACCATTTCACCTAACTTAGGCTGCATCTTTAACTACATCTTTTACTTCAATTACCTCGGCGTTGATAGTATTGCACGTTATCTCATTTTCATCAAAACGCATGCCGACACTTAAAAAGAAGGCACTCTCAACATCAGAAAAGGGGATATTCATTTTTACTATGGAATATTCTTTCCCTTCAATATACTTCGGATCGTAACAACCAGAGCGTAATGAAGTAGGGCGCGCTATACCGGCAAGGTGTCCATTATGATAATCACTCATGCTGCGGAAAACCGTCATCATATTCTTCTCTTTGTCTAAATTCAAACCAAGATTATCCATGCGATTCAGCGCAATTGCGATAAGTGCTCGATATATAGTCATTGTCTTGACATACACTTCCTTGGTAAAAATTTCTTTATAATTTGCACCATAATTCAACTCTCTATAAGGATCCTCCTTATTGAAAATTTCTTCAAAATACTTGATTAACTTTTTTGAGGTATTCGGCAGCTCATGTTCACATCCGGAAAAATCCTTATAAGACGAAGGGCCAAAGAAGTAATTTTCGCTCTCACAGTTGGCTCTTGTTGACAAGCAAAAACCCTGAAACATCAGACCTTCCTCCGAATAGGAAGATTGCCCTTGTCCAGTATGACATTTCCATAATAGCTTCCGAGATCCTCCGTGATTCGGCATGTATTCACCTAAAAAATCATCAACTTTTCTTGCAAAATCAGCCGATGATTCATAGGAATCAACGATATCAACCCCAGTCGCCGACAACAATATATCCTCTATCGACCGATTTGCCTTATCCTTGTACTGATACAATTCCACCATCGAATTGCACACATCAACAGCAAAATCAGTTTTATATCCACATTTTAACATCTGTGTACCATATTTAACGATGGATTTCATTTGTTCTAGCGAAAGCCCCAAAAGACGTGACAAGCCAAACCCCGCATTACCAAGTTCAATCATTTCGTCACACAACTCAGGAACATGGGATAAGCTCCGCTGAATTACTTTATCTACACACTGCCAGAACCTCTCTTTTTGCTCAGGGGATAGGCTATCAGCCTTTTTAGTTAAACTTTCTCGCAAACTTGCTTCAGTAGTATTAGCTCTATCACTAAGCTTAGTTGCAAAAACATCACTAACTTCAGGCTCCAAAATAGAATTCGGCCGCGATTCTAACTGAACCTTCTCCTTGTTTTCGACATCGGCGATTTGCACACCACCAGCGTTCACTAAATTTAAGTTGGTTGAACCAATTTTTGTAGAATTTGACATAAAATTTCCCTCTTTTCGTTTAGTCCGCACAATGAATAGG
>JAIDVZ010000008.1 GCA_029059365.1 Opitutales bacterium
CTCCACATATGTGATATCAACGACCCATTTTGCTAAATAGTCTCCCGCAAACGATCCGCCGATTCCACCCAGAATGCTTAGTATAGGAATTGCTATAGGCGCCGCAGGCCCTGTCATTGCGCCTAATGCCGCACCGACCTCCGCGCCAGCTGCTGCTCCCGTCCATCTGCCGCCAATGCTGGCGATAGTAGAAACCGTTGTTTTCCCCAGCTTTCGATCAGCGTCTTTCAAATCCGAGTCAATAGCCAGACAGAGTTCAATAGCATCTAAGACAGCACCTGCAACTAGAAGTACCTTCCCTGCAATTCGAACTTTTTTCCCTGTTGTTGTCAAGTCTTTTAATGCGTCATAAGCGCCGTCACTCAAAGGGTAATGATTATATCGTCCCCGTAAATATTCGTAAAACCTGCCGCTATCTGGCATGGTATCGAAATTAACGTGGTTATAATCTATCGGTCTTTGTACCCCTCGGTAAAAACCGGTCCTTCCAGAGTGAGGTGGATCGAAACGGATATAGGGATGGCGATTCTGGACAAATGCGTTTTCAAGTCCTTCTAGTGCACCATTTCTTGTGCTACCAATCGTTATTCCAGATTTATTGCTTTGCAGAATATCAGTCCAGCACAGAGTCGGAAAAGTGCCTCGAGCCAGGTTGTCCAAGAAATGCAGAACTGCTTGCGCTGTTTTTTTACCATAAACACCGTCCTCTGTCAAGTGTTCCCCGATGTGCATTTCGTTTAGCTTGCTTTGCAACTTTCGAATTTTTGTGGAATCACCACCCACGAACCAAGCCAATTTATCAACAGCAGAATCAATGGAAATGCTTAATCCGCAATGTGACAAATCCTGCCCCGCCTTTTTAAGAACAGACGCTGTTTCATCGGTAACGTAGTTGTTTTCTCGCTCGTTCCGAGACAGATCCGATTCGAGGGTATGAGCGATTGTATCAAGAGAATCTCGCAGCAAGTACGTGTAGTTCGGTGAGCCAAAGCGCGCACTGTACGCCATGGACAGGTCACTGAGGAACAC
>JAIDVZ010000080.1 GCA_029059365.1 Opitutales bacterium
ACTTGGTATATCTTCATATTGATTATTTATTTCTTTTATTTCCCCGTTGATGTCTTCCACAACGCTATCTATTTTCTTTTGCTTGTCCCCCAAACGAGTGTCATAGTTTTTTATGGCTTCTATCTCGCGCTTTTTCTCATCTCGCGTTTTTTCTGCAGCTTTGAGTTTGGCTTTCCTTTTGTTTCTTTTTTCCCTAAGTGGTTTAACGGTATCATTTTCGAACTTATTGATTCCTTTAGATAGGGTGTCAATTTGGGAGCCTAAGTCATCAATTTGACCGTCTAAATTTGAAATCTCACGACCTAATTTTTTATTCTGCTGGTTTAGATTTGAGGATAGTCCTCTATATTTTTTAATCTTACTACGCAATCCCTGAATACTTTCTTCTAGACTTGAGGTATCCTCTTCTTCTTCTTCTTCTTCTTCTTCTTCTTCTTCTTCTTCTGCCTTTTCCTTTTCCTTTTTATCAAGCTCTGACCGCCATTTCGATATTTTCTCTTCGTATTCTGCTATTTTTTTTTGGCCTTCAGTTAACTGATTTTTTTTCTTTTGTTTTTGTTGTCTAAATTTACTTATTTGTTCCCGTTGCTCACCGAGTTCACGTTGCTTTTCTTTTAGCTTGGTTTCCAGAGGTTCAAGTTCTGCTTCTGTGGAAGCAAGTTTGTCTTTTTTGGTTTGAACATCATTTTCTAGCCCTTGCAACTCTTGGTCAAGTTTGGCTATTTCAGTTACTACCCTTGTTTGCTCTTCAGCGATCTCAGTTTTTCGTGTATCTAAGGTTACCAAGGCTGCCTCGTACGATACTTTCAGTTCTTGACTATTTGTTAGTTCAAATTGTTCTTTTCTATTGCTTTCTAAGACCTTAAAGCTATTTCTGATAGCGTCACTTGTCTTTTCCTTTTGATTATAGAGAGTTTCACCAAGACGAATGAGTTCGTTACGATCTTCCGTGGAGAGAAGGGTATTAAAGATTGTTTCTGCTGAGTCAGGCAGATAAGAATTGTGGCTTCCGATAACAACTCCGCCCTTAGGCGAGAATTCGAGAAGCTTATTTCTGCGATCTATGGACCGCTTGTCGTAACAGTGATCTGTATCTTTTATTTTAGGTACATGGATTGTTAGTTTATTCAGATTGAATTTCAATTTGTCGAGGCTATCAGCCAGGTAAGTCTTTCCTTCTATATCTTTGTAATTCTGTGCATCTTGGAGTAATGCATCATTACGCCGTTTTACTAGTTCGCGATAAATTTGTAATGAATGTGCCTGCAAAGTGAGAAATATATTTTGCTCATCGATAGAGGTAAATTCTTGTGCCTTGATATCGGTGTGGATGCCACTTGTATCAAGTGTCTTCACCTTATAGAAAAAATCGGTAATTTGTATAAGACTGTTAAGGTCTTCTATCTTAAGAACTTTGGCGTTTTCTAGAGCATTGCTGATGTCTACTTGAAAATTTTCGCTCAAAATCAGAGAACGAATTTTATTCCCTATATAGTTTGTAATGAATTTACGTTCTTTATTAACAGCCTCGTCGTTATCTTTTTTGATGAACTTACTTTCTAGGAACTGCTTGCAAAGTGCTCCGATTTCAGGCAGTGCAACCCAGGTTGCTTGGGGTGGATTATTTGCAAGACTCATTTCAATAGTCTCTATTCCTTTTTCAAACTTGGCAATTTCGTTGTACCTTTCTATTCTTAGGGATGCTTGAACAGTAGTTTCTTCTTTTGGAGCAGGTAGTGTTTCTTTAATATTCTCGAAATTTTTTAGATCACCTAAATTTATTTCCGGAAATTCATCAACAGCTGAGAGGATATTGGTATTGACAAATTTTGTTATATCAGAGAGCCCAGCTCTGTATGCTTCGAGGTCTTGATTGATGTTTTCGAACTCTTCTTCAGCTGCTCTTATATCCTCGAGTAATTTAGTACCACGAAGTTTTTTATCTTTTTCAGCTAACGTTCTTCCATAGTGCTTTTTGACTTTTGAATTGAAGTAACTTGAATTTGCATTGAGCAAGCGCTCTAGGTATTTTATGTGTTCTCTGTTTGACGGATCATCAGGGTGGGCATTGATATATGTAATCGCATTGTGGAACATTGCCCCCATGCTTTTCATCCTACAATAAAAGTCCACTACACGTGCGGCCCAAGACGCACCTTTGTAAGGTGAATCATGCACGGAAGCATCGCGAGCTCCATATTCATTGAGTATTAAATAATACATCATGGCGTTTAGGGAAGCGTATGTACAATTTCCAGCAGTTTGTTTTCGAATGAACAGCGAATTGTGGTTCAGTTTTACGATTTTATCGGCAAGTTCTCCTTTTTTTTTATCCTCCTTCTCTTCTTCTCCCTCTTTTTTTTCTATTTTTTTGTACTCAAGATGACCTTCGCAAATTGATTTAAATCTATCAGTATATTCTTCGTTATTAAGAGACCTTTGCATGTCACAGATTAATTTGAGTACCTTTTTTGCTTCTTCATTTGTTAAATCTTGAAATATGTAAGCACCTTGACACAATACTTCTTCGCTGTTTCCCGGTCTTCCTTCATTTTCATTTGGCTTGTATTTTTCTATGTCTATCCCAGCGCCTGTGTTGTGAAGAGTGATTGTCCATACTCCTTTTTTCCCTCCTTTTTCTTCTTCTTTTTCTTCTTTTCCTCCTGCGCTTATCCAAGTAAGAGTTACGTTTGTCCTATGCTTGGATGTATCTTTGCCTGGATCCCACTTCGCATAAAAAGATGTCCCATCGGTAATGTTGGTGCCACCTATTTTCCCATTATCAATCAAGGTGTTGAGAAAGTTACTGTTATCAACTTCCGTGATGTCACGGATGTTTTTTAAATATTTCGTTGCGTTACGTAGGTCTGCATTTAGGTTTGTACCGTCCTCATTTGCGGGAATAAGGTGCATCTTCGTGGCGAAATCTTGAAATTCTCCACTCGTCAGCCACTCTTTAACCTGTAAATTAACATCTTCTCCTTTTGCTCCTTCCAATCCGGATCCTTCGAAAATTTCTCCAAGTGCTATATTTGAGGCTGTATGTATCTGACCGTTTTTATAGATCGGCCCGTTATTACCGTTTTCTTTGCCCCAATTTGTATTTGTATTTAACCTCAGATCCATGAGGCGAAGTGTAGCGAGATTTTTTCTTTGGTCAATAATGTTTCAAATTTTTGTAAATTTTCTGGAAAACATGTTCGCGCGCAAATATTGCCGAAGAGATACGAGAGTTCACATCAAATTAACCACAAAACGGTGCCAAAATCTCGAAAGTTAAACACAATCAATCCGTCCGCAATCCCGTAGATTACATTATCCTGAGACGACATTTATTGGGTGCAGGGCTTGGATTTGAACCAAGGACCTTCAGGTTATGAGCCTGACGAGCTACCAAGCTGCTCCACCCTGCAACAAAAAGACTACCCCTTCCAAGAAGTTTGAAAAAATTAGTCAAGATAAAAATTTAAAAACCAAACGCGTTGATATAGAAATTATCAATATGGGAATCCCGTAAATTTGGCTAATTAAGTTTATTCAAGGTATTTATGTAAATCTTTATTTTTTGGTAGCATCAAATGAAATTTCTACATATATATACCGGTATATGATCGGTAAAATTTTCAAAATGTTCGCTGGGCGGCATTACAAAAAGTTTTTGAGGCACTGTCAGCCAATTGTTGATAAGATCAACGATATTGAGCGTGAATATCAGAATCTATCGGACGAAGATTTACAAAACAAAACTTTGGAATTTAAGAAGCGATTAGCTGCAGGAGAGCTGCTAGATAAACTTTTACCAGAAGCATTTGCGGTTGTTAAAAATGCGGCTCGCAGACTGTGTGGAACGAAGTGTATGGTTTGTGGACATGAGGTTGTTTGGGATATGGTCCATTACGATGTTCAGTTGATCGGTGGAATTGCGTTACATCAGGGACGAATCGCGGAAATGGCGACTGGTGAAGGTAAAACATTGGTTGCAACGTTACCGCTCTATTTAAATGCTCTAACAGGTGGTAATTGTCAGTTAGTTACCGTCAACGATTATTTAGCTCTACGCGATGCTACTTTTATGGGATATTTGTATAATTTTCTCGGTTTAACTGTTGGATGTTTGCAAAATTCTATGGATAGTGAGGCACGGAAACAGGCATATTCCTGTGATATTACCTATGGGACGGCTTCAGAGTTTGGATTTGATTATTTACGTGATAATGGAACCACGTTTTCTGCTGATGAGCAGGTGCAGCGTGGACATTTTTTCTGTATTGTTGATGAAATCGATTCAATATTGATAGATGAAGCGCGTACGCCGCTAATAATTTCTGGAAGCTCAGACGAAGATGAATATATGCCATTTTCTGACCTAAAACAAGATGTTGAACACTTGGTCAATTTGCAGCAAAAATTATGTAATACGCTGGTTTCAGAAGCTAAGGTCATTCTTGAAAACGGTGACGTTGATAACCGTGATGCGTATAAAAAACTTTGGCAAGTCAAACAAGGTATGCCAAAAAATCGACAATTTTTGAAGCTCATGGAGAATGGGATATTTCGGAAAAAGTTTGATAAGTTTGATCTTGAGATAAGTTCAGAATTTGCTCGCGATGAAAAATATCGGACAAAGGAAGAGCTTTATTACAGTATCGACGAGAAAAATCAACAAGCTGATCTTACCGAGATTGGTCGACGAGCGTTGCGCCCAGATGATTGTGATGCTTTTGTTTTGCCTGATTTGCCGGTTATTTTTGCGGAGATCGATGAAAAAAATATCTCGCTCGAAGATAAAAAGGCTCTCAAACAATCATCTGAGGAGCGATTTAACAAGGTCAGTACGGATATTCACTGTCTAAGTCAGCTGCTCCGTGCATATTCGTTATATAATAAAGATGAACAATACGCGGTGATTGACAATAAGGTTGTTATCATCGATGAAAACACAGGGCGTGCGATGCCTGGTCGGCGTTGGAGTGATGGATTACATCAGGCAATTGAGGCAAAGGAGGGACTGCATGTTGAAGGAGAGACAAAGACATATGCAACGATTACTTTGCAAAATTATTTTAGGATGTATGAAAAACTCGCTGGTATGACGGGTACCGCCGAGACAGAAGCTCAGGAATTTAACGATATTTATAAATTAAATGTTGTAGTAATTC
>JAIDVZ010000081.1 GCA_029059365.1 Opitutales bacterium
GTATTAAAGCCTTCTTCGGAGGCTTTGCGTAGCAATGCAAGTAAGCGTTTGCATTGATAAGTGTTTGGTATTTTAGCAGGCATTTTACATGCAATCGCTAATGCAGATACATCTGTAGGTGTAACCATATGATTTCTAACAACAAACTCTGATAGTCGCATCCACATTTCTACAGGATAATTAACCACCGTTGTCTGAGCCTGAATTTCATTTACAACCTTCTGGTCTTTCTTAGCGGATTTCTGTGCCGCCTTCTGTTCATCGATAGTAATTAAACAATTCTCAATATCTTCAGGAATATCAATATGTATCTTCTTCACATCTTCCCAACAATCATTTCTCTTACACCACTGAGTAACGTTTGCAACTTTTCTTGACGGATCAGTTATTCGAAGAAGAACCAGCTCTGCCAATGCGATTAAAACTGTACCCACTTGTTCGGGCACGCTCTGCCTATTCCATATCAACATCAAATCAAGTTCCTGTCCTTGATATTGACTATGCAACAATCTTCTAAACTGTGCCAATGTGTAATATATGATATTTGCACGATATCCACCCTCATACCAAGTCTGTTTTGGTATAGTCTTCTCTAGATATTGGAACAAAAGAATCAACGCTGCCGTAGTTTGGAAATATCTCTCATTAACCTGCTCCTCATTTGCATTCCATTGCTCATCTATGTACTCTGCAAACGAATTAAAATTGGTCTGCGCACCTTTACTTACAATCTGAGGGAATCCTCTCCATGTATTTTGGACCTTCGCAAGATCTGTTTTCTTAATCACCTTATTTTTAGGGTGTTGCAACTCAAATTGTTTTTTCTTTGCAGGTGTCAAGCGCATTTGTTCTTGCAGATATTGTCCTCTCGCTCTTTCATAAAACCATTTTGTTTCATACTGTGCGCCTTCAGACGCCGGTGCAAATAAGTGTCTTGATATTTGTTCCATACGACGGTGAAATGGATGAGATGCAAAAAAGTCTGCATCACTAACCTTATTCTGACTGTTTGAAGATCTAGAAATATTCCTGATCAACTCGTCCGACTCTTCTGGTGTTGATTCATCAATTGAAGTCAATTTCATTTGCACGAAAATAGATGACAAATCTGCTTTGTCCTTATATCTTGCATTTGAAATAGAAGCCGTCGTCTGTCCACCATTAATAATCTGAAAATCTCTAACAAAGGTGATAAATCTTCCATGGTTTGTATCTTCTATCTCAACATCCATTGCAGTTGCTGATATTCCGTTATTAAACGCAAAAAACATCTGCGGATTGTTCAAGATAGTCCCTCTTATTTTCTTATTGACCGCCACTTTAGTAGATAAGAATGATCTGACATTTCCCTCCAAAAGTTTACTGCCATACTGGTCATATATATCAGCCAAAACAGTTCCAGGAATTACTCCCAAATAGCTACTATACTGTTCTGTAGACGCTGAACTGGCTTCTATACATGGAATACCTTCTCCACAATACTCCTTAAAATCAATCTCAATAATTTGACGACCTTGCTCTGAACAGCAGACTCTGAACAAACGATCAATATCCCAAATCTGACCTTCTACCGGAATAGAATTATAATCATCAATTTCAACTGTCTTTATAGCGGCACTCATATCTGCATCAGTAAATACAAGAAAACGATATTTGCGAATTGCCTTTTTGTTATACCTTAATAGATCTACTAAATCTGCACATGGTGTACTCATCTCTATTTCTTGGTATAAATTAGTTGTCAATGCTACATCAAGAAATTTCATAAGCAAGCCAAAATCCTTATTTGCAGCTGTTCCGGTAAGTCGGCGTTCCAAATCATTACCATCAAAATCCGCAATAATAAGATTCATTGTATTATCGAATTCATCGTATACATATCCGTCTACTCTATAATTACTACGTCCACTTTTGCCTTTATAAAAAGACGGTGTGAAATCGGATAACGCCTCAGCATCAATTAGATACTGCGCCATATTATCTACAAAGGATGCACATGACCCTTCTCCAGTAACTGCTGCTGCAGTTTTTATACTCTCTATAAAATC
>JAIDVZ010000082.1 GCA_029059365.1 Opitutales bacterium
GGTATTAACTACCTATTATTTAATTCCTTGACCAATTTTGAACTTGGTGCTAATCGGGCTATTGTACTGAGAAAATTTATGACGATTTCGAAAATAATTCAGTCTCTGTCTAAACCCATGGGATATACCCCAACAAATATCAAACCCAAATTAAAAAGACTTGATGGTATCAGAGCGGCGATTTTCGATATCTATGGGACATTGTTGATTTCCAATGTCGGACGAAATTCCTTATCAGAATCAGCGATCAGAAATGAAGAAGCAATTAGAGAGGCATTACAAGCAGCGAACTTTGAAATCCTTGAACCTCAAGTAAATCTCAGTGAAATCTATGCACAGTATGTTGATGGCCATTATGATATACGCAAATCGGAAGGAATCGAGTATCCAGAGATAAATATTGGCGATGTTTGGCAAGATTTTCTCAATGATTTGTTTACTCAAGGGATCATCGACGGTGACCTAACCGAAAGAATAATCAAGCGAACAATTTTACATTACGAATGCCGAGTCAACCCCGTATGGCCACGTGCAGGATCATTGGAGTTTTTGCGCACCCTTCAGGATAAAGATATTTGTTCCGGCACAATTTCCACTGCCCAATTTTATACTCCACTGACTCTAGAAACGTTGTACCAAAACAGTTTGGAGACTTTGGGTTTTAAAAAATCACTCTGTATATGGTCATTTGAGTATCGGCAATTAAAGCCGTCTGCTACCCTCTTTAATTCATGCGCTGGTCGCTTAGACGAACTTGGGATCGCTCCGGAGGAAACATTGTATATCGGCAATGACATGCGCTGCGATATCATTCCTGCAAATAAAGCCGGGTTTAAGACTGCATTATTCGCCGGTGATGCAAAGTCATACAACAATTCATCTTCAGATAAAGAAATTAACGCTTGTAAACCAACAATAATCTTCACAAAGTTTGACCAACTTCAGGACTATATTTTATAATAACGGTGAAAAATATCTATTCCTATCTGCAGTCAATCAAACCGTATGATTTTTCCGGCGTTCGTGAAGATATCGCAGGTGATGATTTTGTATTCAAAAATGACTTTAACAACATTGACAGCCTTCCGATTTTGAATGGCAATCTCGGCAATTATGCCCTTCAGGTACTTGCAAAACATCCAACAAAAATTGTACTAACTGACTATACAACCGATAAACCACGAGTGCTACGCGCGGGTATGTTGTTGGCTATCAGCCTGTTGCTAGCTAAAAAGTTCAAAAAATATATAAATGAACGACGAGTCGGTATCGCCTTGCCCGCGGGAGCCGGTTCGCATATTGCCAATCTAGCCTTGTTGTTAGCTAACAAAACTCCAGTCAATTTGAACTTCAGTGTTGGACGTAGCACGATCGAATCAGCTATCGAACAAGCTGGGATAAAAACAGTCATTTCCACGAATGCATTGCTCGAAAAATTTCCTCAATTTCCACGGCCAAAAAACGTTCTAGATCTCCCCAAAATAATTTCAAAATTGCATAAATTTTCGATAATCTGGTTATTGATTGAAATCTACCTTACTCCGGTAAGCATGTTGGCTAGACGGTTTAAAATCCCAACTGTGGGAGGTGATAGCGAAGCAACTTTGCTTTTCTCTTCCGGAACAACCGGGAAACCAAAAGGTATCGTACTATCTCACAAAAATATCATCGCAAATTGTCTGCAAATCAAGATGCTTGGGATCGTCAAGTCCAGCGATAGCATATTAGCGAGCCTACCGATTTTTCACAGTTTTGGAATGTTGATCAATGTATGGTTTTGCCTACTATTTGGGATTAGGACAGCAACATGTCCAAGTCCGTTAGACATAAGAAAAATCGCAGATGTAATCGCCAAAGAAAAGATCAGTCTCAATATCAGCACACCAACATTTTTCAGACAGTATTTAGGTAAAGCTTCCCCTGAATCTATGCGCTCGCTACGAGCTGTCGCCGCTGGTGGAGAAAAAGTAAATATCGATTTGATCGATCTTTGGGAAAAAACATTTTCTTCCGAAATGGTGGCTGGATATGGTTTAACCGAAGCTTCCCCGGTTGTATCTCTGAATTTTCCTCGCGAAAACCAAACAAAAATTATTAATGGCAAACGTGGGTCCGTAGGCCGTGTCGTACCAGGCATATCTGTGAAATTTATCGGGCCAGAAACCGGCAAACCAATGCCTCTCGGAGAAACCGGGATATTATGCATAAAGGGACCAAACGTTTTTAAAAAATATCTCAACGATGAAGTATTAACTAACCAATCTATACGTGATGGCTGGCTGGTAACTGGTGACCTCGCACGTTTGGACCCAGATGGATTTTTGTATATCGAGGGACGAATCTCAAGATTTTCCAAAATCGGTGGAGAAATGGTTCCACATGTCGGTTTAGAAGAAGCTATCTCAAAAGTATTGTCTCTGACTCATGAAGATGGACCAGAAATCGCGATAATGTCCAAAGTTGATAAAAGAAAGGGAGAAAGTTTGATTCTTTTGACTGAAAAAGAGGTTAATATGCAATTTTTGCGTGAAAAACTATTACAGGCTGGTATTTCTGCACTTTGGATACCGAAAACTTATATACTAGTCGATGATATCCCAAGCCTAACAACCGGTAAACTCGATCTTGGAGCATGTAAACAAATCGTGGAATCTAGATTACTTAGTTAACTACTGGACATATCGGGATTACAAAGTAGATAAGCACTGTAAACTAAGACAACATCAAATATTTTCGAAACTTAGCCTCAGGATGACCATATTTACGTTCCCGAAATAGCTCTTGCTGCCACAAATGCTCACTCAAAGATTTACCTGCAAAATTAGACGGAATGCTTTTATTACCAGTTAATAAGCTTCCTTGCACCTGATACGAGAAGATCATAGGCATGACTGGCACCTACAGATGCCACTCCCGCAATCGCAGGTCCCAATATTCCCCCACTTCCTCCAACTAGCAATGATGCCGCACAAGCACCGAGCATACTTGCAACCCAATGACCCCCACCGCTACTCACGGCTAAATTTTGCGCAGAATATCTGAGATCCTGCACAACCTTTTGGGCCTCTCCAATCTTGCTATTAATATTGGATTGTCCCTGTTGCGCTGCTGTAAGAGCCTGGTCCAGACCATCGAATGACTCAGCTAAATTTTCATAATTTGACTGTAGGTTAAGTAAATTCTCATTCGACTTACTTATCGTACTCTTCATCTCCCTGATCTGCACATTCAGCAGTTGAATATCCCTTTCGGCAACCCCGAACAAATTTTTCAAAGAATTTTTCTTTTTTTCTAGCTCTGCATTCAGTCGATCCAATTCCGCTTGTTGCTCAGCAAGTCTCGCTTTGGCCTGACGGATATTTTTCGCCAAATCCCTTAACTCTTTGCTTATCGTAGTGCCAAAATTTTCTAATTTCTCATTTAAAAAACGGTTCAACTCTAGCACTTTGTCTTTGATTGTTTCGTTGAGCTTCATTGCATCAGGGAATGCATTCATCAAAATCTTTAACCGTTGACCATAGCAATTTTCTTCATGATCATTTATTTTGGACACTTTATCTAGAGCATCGGCCATTATTTCATGTTGATTCTGAATAATAGCTAAAAGAGGCTTTTGCTTTTCTGCATAGGATGCTCTCAGCTCATTGATCCCATTTCTGAAAACTTCATTAGCCGTTGCTAATTTCTTTAATTGAGTATTGGCGCTATCGATATCATGCTGTAATGCTTCCACACTTTTACGCGTACAAGTTTGCACTTGACGGGCAAACGACACCGCTGAATCGTTCAATTCTTTCAATGTTTTCTTTTGCTGTTCTGCGGTACTTAGAAGACGCATGTTTTGCGCCTCCAACACCTGTTTCTGCTCTTCAAGAGATAATTTAAGCCCTTCTATCTTTTTTTGGAATCTATCATTTTCCACTTTGACCTTATTTATGTTAGCCTTCTGTGCCTCATTTGCATCCTTCAGATCATTAAATTTATTCCATAAATCCTCTGCTTGATCGGCTACCTCACTCGCTCTATTGAGAGCAGCAGCAAAATAGCTCACAACCAATGAAATTGCAACAAATGCTATGCAAAAAGATAAAACGGCCACCATTATGGTAATAGGACTTACCATACATAAGCTAACTCCAACAACTTTCCCTACCGTACAGGCCACCCCGATAATTTTCCCTATTGTGACAAACGACACAGCGGAACTTACCATAGCCACAATCATTTCAATCCTAACCTTAAAAGGCAATTTTTTGAAATTTTCATTAAAATTTCTACATTCTTGCATGATGCGCTGGCTTATCGATATTCGGGATGTAGTGGAGCTAGCCTTGGAATTTTCCATTTTTGTTGCTGGCACATCTGAAGCTTGTTCATGGTTCACCTTTGACATTCCAAAAAAAGCGCAAATGCTACCAACAAAACCTTTACTGCTCGTAGCCTGTACAAGCATCGGCCTTACATCACTTGTCACTTGAGGTTCTGTCACCTGAGGTTCTGCCATAATCTCGCCTATCG
>JAIDVZ010000083.1 GCA_029059365.1 Opitutales bacterium
GTGCGCCGATGTGGGTCGGTAGCTCAATGGTAGAGCAGTGGCCTTTTAAGCCATTGGTTCAGGGTTCGAGTCCCTGTCGGCCTACCAAATTTTTGGGGAATGTTGGTCCTTTTTACGGGTCCCCTAAGTTGGGTTGGTATGTTTGAAATGGAGCTTGATTTCGTCGGATTTTATGCATAATACCGGCTTTGGATGGGATCTTTAGATACTCACTTTGGTTGGAGTCGAATTGAGATCGATGGCAAGCAGTACGTTGTTACAGACGAGGTCAAGGAGCAGGTACACAGTATAATGTCCCAAAACGCGCAGGCCGGTAGGGATAAAGCCAAAGAATATGTAGACAAGAACGGGATTTGTTTTTGTAACATGAGGTATGATGCCTCATTTAAGCATATATATAGTGTTGATAATTATCGGCATAGCTTGAGTTTCGCCCGTGATGTTGCGACTTTGACCGGACATACCGCGCTCGCAAGAAGGATCGCTATTGTTGAAAAGCATAATTTTGAGCGCACCTCACTGGAGACCGAGCTTTCATCACGGACAACCCAGGAAAAGGAGCTAGATCATGGGAACCATGAGGTACATATCAGAGAGCCTGATGTTATGTGCACTGCTAATCGCGGAGTACGTGTCCATGTTGAGATGCAGCAAAAAAATAATGGTGATATTGAGCGGCGAACAAAGGAGTATGAAAATCTGGCTGATCGATACTTTGGGACGATCCCAACAGTTGGTTTGTCCGTCAATGCATATGTAAATCCTAATTGGTCGGGGCTGAATTGGTCAGATTTTAGCCATTATAAGCTCGAGCTAAAGAGGTTGCGTACGATGTTCACCACGTTAACGGTTAGGCAGACGATTGATTCTTTAGTGGCAGCTGAGCGGTTGAATCAGTTAGTGAGTGATATAAAATGTTTGATCGAACTCGTAGATTCCGGTGATGAAAGTACTGTATATCCGCAGGATATCCGGGAAATTGAGATCCGGTTTGGCCAGTTTATTACTACTTTATCGACCTCAGATGAGATACCAAAAGCATCCGATAGTCCACCTAAAAAGAAAAAATTAAAAGATCCAAGAGAAGCATTATGTTCAAAATTTAAGGCCAAAAAAAAGAACCTGGAAACCTGTTACGTTTTTGAAAAAAGCGATGATCTGATGAAGGTGAATTGCGTCAATCTTGATGGGATTGAGCAGCTAAATGTCGCTATTTATCTCGGAAATACTGATAAAATTCGACTCGGTGCCACGCGTGAAAAAAGTAATTTTAGTTCGAAGATCCAAGAGATTCGAAAAAAATGGCGCGCGGAGATCAATAAGAGAAAAATTGGTAAGCGCGGTAAAGAGAGAACTTCAATCGAAGAAGCGGGGGAAAGATTGTGTCAGCGCAATATCGCATTTCAGTATTTGCAGCATTTTTCTGAGAAGGATTTCAAAAAATATATTACCGACAAAACAGTCAAAGAGGAGTGCAACTACATGTCAGTGAGGAACTATGATGATGGGAACCTAGAAAGGCCTGATATATTGGAACAACTCATATCGCTTTATGATTTTGATGAACAGGTGAAATTAGCAAAAAGCGAGGGTGAAATTGAGGGAAAAATAAGCGAAATAATAAAGTTTGCACCAAATGATAAGCTGCTTGAAGCACTGCTCGATTTGCCTGAAGAATATCCTCAACATCACAAATTTATAACCAAAACATTGGCAGATAGATCTGTTCAAATTTCCGATAGACGGAAAAAAGGAATCATCAACTCGGCTATCGATGAAATAGGATCAGCACAGAGCCCGGTAGAGACAAAATTTTCCTCCTCAGCACCACAATCGAAGTGCAGTAGCCCACAAATTAGGCAGAATAAGAGAACAAGCGAAAGTCCGAAAACCAGACGGAGACGCTGATTATACGATGCAGGGCGTACTATTCTCGATAAAACAATGGTAATTAAAATTATTGCAGGACTATGAGCACCTGAGATGTGATATTCATGGTGCCAGGGGGCAGATTTGAACTGCCGACCAAAGGCTTATGAGTCCTCTGCTCTACCCCTGAGCTACCCTGGCCTGACCGGTGCAGATATGAATTGAGAACAATAAAGTTGTCAAGCCTATTAAAGTTACTGAAGTTGCGTGGAAACTACTTCTCTAAAATTACATCATTATATTTCGTGTGAGTGGCTTGTGTCCACGTTGGTGGCTCTCTTGAAGGCCGTAATTCCCGGATGAAACACAATGCTTCAGCAAAATTGGTTATCCCTGCATTAAACAGTTCACATAACCCGCATATTTGAGCAGCACTTGGACGTTCACTTGGAATCGGATTTAGGCAACATTTGATAATATTTTCGATGAAATTCAGCTCTTCATTAGAGTAGCGTAAATATATCGGTAGCTCATCATTCAATGAGTGTATGATAGTTGTGAGATTATCGTACAAATATTTGCGGTTTTTGATATTACTTT
Source organism: Opitutales bacterium (assembly GCA_029059365.1). Classification (GTDB taxonomy): domain Bacteria; phylum Verrucomicrobiota; class Verrucomicrobiia; order Opitutales; family JAIRKQ01; genus JAIDVZ01. The sequence goes on from JAIDVZ010000083.1 coordinate 2,470, forward strand.
CGCAATCATCATGTGGGATTTTTTCGAAATTTTTAGAAAGATACTGCCGTCCGACGGATCGGAAAAATATGCCGATCGACATTATTCCAACCCCATAAATATCAGTGAGAGGTGAATTTAGATGGAGCAGATCAAGCTTTAATTCAGCGCATTTGTTTCCCATGTATCGTTTAAGTAGTCGATATTCCTCTAGTGATGAGCAATACGATGCTAAAATCAGTGGCCATTTAACAGTAGCAGCTTCATCAAATGGTTGGCTTAATCCAAAGTCAATGAGTTTAATGTTCCGCCCGACCGGATCGTACATAATATTAGACAACTTAATATCGCGATGTGCGATTCCTGAGTTATGGACTAATTCCAGTGCTAAACCTATTTGACCAATAATGCGTAAATTTTCTGATAAAAATTTATGCCGGAAGTGCGTGATATTTGATCGTTCAGTGTCCGATGGTTGCGGGAGTTGTAAAAATGCATCGTCCAAGAGGCTATAACCCGGGGCTTTTTCAAAAATTAGCTGATAAGTAGGACCAGGATGCGGGGATTTTTGTTCACTTTGTTCATTATTTGTCGTTGAAGAGGCAACTTCTATACAAGCGATATACTTGGTTATATATGCTGCTCCTATTTTTAAAAATATATCGGCTGTGGTTTTATTCTTCAAAACATCCTGGATATGATGAATAAGAATATAGTTGCAGCACATTTCATTTTGCATGGACCGGTTGCCCATGGCCTCAACAGCATCTTTAGTAGCGAACCTGTATTTCGTGCCCTTTATATGAAAAAACATTATCGCTCCGCATCCTCCACGTAATGGGTTATCATCATCCCTTTTTACTTCTGCACGTCTGAGACAGGCGTAATAATTAAGCGTTAAGCGCGTAGGTACACAAAACTCACCTTGACGTATTTGTTTTGGCAACATCAGAGAATGTTTCCAAAAATATGCCATGTGTCTCTTGACTATCGGAGCATTTGTAGTGTTTGTTTCATGTTTTGTGACATCATTGGTTGGCTGGTTCAAAATAAAGGATAAACTTCTAATCGTGTTTACTGTCACGTTTAAGAGTAACTTCAATTTATTCC
>JAIDVZ010000084.1 GCA_029059365.1 Opitutales bacterium
CATTCCTTTCCATAATTTTATCCCGTAAATTTTGTGCGACCACGTGTGACTGATCGCACACTGTTAGTACATACTTTGTCAGAGAAAACCTTGTCCTTTGTTACAAAGTTGGCCAAATAATTTGCTGAGGAAATTCCGATTGCTGAGGTACATCACGCAGTGCCTGTCGGTACATTCGCCATTTTTGAACATCCTCTTCGCTCAAGACAGCATCCTGCAACTGCGTCCAATCTGATTGAGCAAGCAATGCATCCCTTTTTACACGAGCCTCGGTTATTAATTCTTCGTCAGACCTTACATTATCAACAGCAATTGGATATCCATTTTCATCCGGTTTTATGACCTTTCCACTCGAACATTGGTCGAGCAAATTTGCCCAAATTTCATCCTCTACTTCGACCGCACCTTCAAATGGATCTAAATAAAAACCATGCTCTTTACCGTTTTTTATTCCATAATACTTCATAAAACTCCCATTTGTTTTTTAAAATCCACAAACATACCAGCGACGTTTTGTAGTCGTAGCTGCAGAAAATGTGATTGTTGAGTACGACGTCCTTATCGGGCATACTTGAGATTCTTGAACTTGCGTATCTGTAGCATTTCCGATGGTATTACACATCACAATGTAATCATCGTAAGCCATCGTTAAATATAACGTGATCTTCGTGACCCCTGCATCAACCACTCCACCCTGCTCGATCCAACCATCCATATATCTGCGATAAAAATTATTTTTACTATCGTTCCATGATTGCGTAATCGCGATTCCAGCTGACCATCGGACGGTCGAAATTCCAAACTCGACCTTACACTGTAGAAGATAAAAATTATCCGCTGTAGGTACTCCTAACCGTGTCGGATTTCCACTACTACCACCAACAATCACATCCCCTTTAGTAGTCATCGGATTTGACATCCCATCTCCTCCACCACCAGAAGAGCTTGTCGTCCATTCCAGCCCGTCTGCACTAGAATTTACGGTCAATACCTGTCCAGCGCTACCGATCGGTAGGCAGCTCGGGTGACCATCTGTATCGCCAACAATAATATCGCCCTTTGTAGACATCGGATTTTCCATCCCACCTGAGGTCAATGTCGTCCAAGTCAGTCCACTAGCGCTGGAATTTACGGATAATACTTGGTTCGCATCGCCCATTGCAAGTCGGCCAGGTAACCCGTTTACTCCGCCAACAATCATATCACCTTGTGCGGTCATTGGATTGCTCATCCCACCTGCAGACGAAACCGTGGTCCATTCTAAAGCATCTGCGCCAGAATTTACGGTTAATACCTGTCCGGCGGCACCGATTGTATTCAACCCAGTACCACCTTTCCCGATCGGAACGATATTTTCTACCGCTACTGCCCCAACACCGAGATTTGTACGTGCTTGTTCAGCCGTACTTGCTCCGGTACCACCATCTGAAATTGCCAGATCTGTGATCCCTGTAATTTTTCCACCTGTAATTGAGACATTGGCTGAACTCTGTTGCCCTAATGTACCGATTGTTGGTCGACCAGAGAGATCTGAATATTTCCCACTTGTGGCCACAGCAGATAAATTTGGCTTATTTAAAATTGCTGCTACTCCACCGGTCGCCGACCAATCAGATTGAACATGATACTTATTCGCTTCACCCTCTGCGATATCATCCGTTGAGAGTACCGGGTTGGCAGATACCAATTTGTTATTGATCGTAGCATCATTGCTAATTCCACCCAGAATGTTCAGCGCTATCGTCTTATCATCAACATCAGATAAATTATTAGCAGACTGTAAAAATCCATCTGTATCGATCGATACGTTTGTCGCGATATCCGAGTCTGTTACACGTATACCTTCGGTAAAATTTAGATTGTCACGCGAAGGCAGTACTTCTCCGTTAGATTGTATCGTGTGACCACCTGTACCTCCGCCACCGCCACTAGCGGATATCACCAGTTCATTCTCGGACGATACAATTGATACATTTGAACCCGCAGATAAACTTTTAAACACTAAATTTTCATCAATTTTTTCCTTAAAAATTCCACGACCATTACCTGTATTAGACGCGGTATTAGCCTCTCCCATACCGGAAGTTGAATCTACATACTGCTTTACAGCGAACTGACTTGGAACCTTATCGTTTGACGTCCCTAATGAAGAATTAGTATCGATCTTGGACAGTGGTACAAAATTGTTATCAATCTCAGACGCGGTGTAATATCTTTCTACTGGTTCTGGTGGAGTGGTTGAAATACCACCTCCATCTTCCAATACACGAATTATCCCAGCACCAACCGTCAAAGTTTTCTTATCTTTGGTTGATGCCCAAATTGATAACCAATAAGAGCCAGGGAGTAGATTAGATTCTTCTCCTGAAAATTGGAACTCAGCATGTTGTTTGCTCCCATTTTTCCAGCTTTCAAAATCAACACTCGGATCTAATAAATTACATTGACGTGACATCAATGCAGGTACATCTGCTGCTGGGGCTTCTCCATCATTATTCAATGCACGAATCTCCAACGTAATGTTTGCAAAATCAGAGACATCGATAACATCGTTGCCGGATAATATTCCGAGTTGAATGAGTAGATCGTTTCCACGCCAGTATTGCGGGATATCATCACGCATAATGTCTATTGGGTTATCGAACGAGGAGACATCTGCTTGTATCCTCAAAATTGCATTATCAAAGGTTTTCATATTAGTTTATAGATGTAGAAAAATTTCCGCCGATTATTTGGTAAATGTGCGTCGTCACATTGACAGATAAACTGCTTTGAACATTGCGAATAACCGCATGTGGTAGATAAATTGTATCGCCTGATGGCTCCTCGATTATGCGCAAATTATTTTCAAGTCCATTCAAGCTAGCCGCATGTTCGAGGATGAACCTTTGGGCCGCTTCTATCGAATCATGACGGCGGGCAACAGTGAAGGTTACAGTTGTTTTCTGATTACCTCGATCAAATCCCTTTGCGCTTGTACCGCGTAGTGAGCCTGCAATTTGGATATCTCTTTCATTAAGAATACTGATGTCATACGGAGACTGATTAACTTCCTCCCCACCAGCTAATACGATATCACCGATCAAAATTTTCATATTTGCTCCTTCAACGAATAATGAGTCTCAAAAAAGACGCTGATTACGTTATTGTTTCCTATTCTTTTCGAATCATATGGCTTGCTTGCTCGCAGCATCAATTTACTGTTCCAGTCGATCAATTGCGGGCGCCAAAGATGAAGATAATGCATAATTTTTTCGGCAATATACATCGCCGTACAACCTGTTTTATTTCCTGCCAAATCTTCAATTACTTGAACCTCACACCGAATTTTTGAAAAGACTGGCCCAGGTACATTAGTGATTATTTCATCCGGCGTAGGTGGAAGTATCAAGATAGCTAGCCCTAAACTACCACTGAGTACACTACCTGAAATTGATTCAATATCACTTGGTTTATGAGTTATGATTGAAATTGGACGAAACTCATTGATTCCGTTGAGATATTTTTCCAAGCAAGATTGTAGTTTTTCTAATATTCCCTCACTGATCATCTCATAGTCCTTTTAAGGAATTACCCGTCGCCGTACGCTCCCGATGAGAAATCATAGCCACTCCCTTGTTGGGGCTGAAAATATCACTATCTGGGGCTGATACCGGGATTTCTCCCTGTGCGATACGTCTCAAATATTCACGTGCATCATTCGCCAATCTTACCTGATCTTCAGTCAATTTAAGCGCTGGGATACGGCTTTGTGCACACTCCATAATCAAATAGCACGCCGCACTCTTCAGGTCCGGAGGAATCTCGGCTTTATCGCTGCTTAAAACATTACGTGTATTGCCACTGATCTCCGCACGTATACGCGCAGTAATATCCGTGATTATATCCGCTAATGGGTCACCCTGTTTATCTGCAAGCATGCGCTTGCGCAAGATATCAACCTGCGATGATATCAGATAATCGTACAAATCTTCTATTGTTATTTTTATCCACGACGCCATAAAATGCCTGTTGTTTGCAAAGAATAAGCCGCCCCAATAACAACCTGTTGTTGATGTTGTTGTGTGTGAGCTGGAAAGTTGGATATTGAAGCGGCTAAAAATTAGGTAGCGCTGATGCCTACGAGGCTGACACCACCAATTTAGAAATTCCGATTGTAGAAGTGACTACAATGTTACTGTAATGTTCAACAGTAATATCACTGAATTTACTGCGTTCATCAACATATACCCGGAACATGCTACCTCCATCGACCGGAGTAACAAAACGTTTTATATTGGATGGTTCATCCTTCATGACACCATTCCTTGCGTAAAACATGTATACTTCATTGCCTAAAATGGCTGTTTTGGAGGAAACATCCTGGTAACGAGCACCCATAACACGTGCCTCATCGACGAACAATCTTCCAGCAAGTTCCTCCAAAGATAGCCCAGCAGAGCGATTAGCACCCGCATTATTCTGGAAATCATAAGCATCGGAACGCATGCCCCATGCCCCTTCACCAAAAATTATCCTATTTGGGCGTATCCCGGTGACATTTGTAGCGGCTTCTAGTTCCGCACGAATATCAGCATCAGGATTTGGAGTACCGGATGTATTTCCCCATACACAATTTTTAGACACTGCACTGCCACTCAGAGCCGAAATTGCACGTCTCAACTCGTTCCTGTATAATCTTTGTAACAACAATTGTACATAGCGTTCACGCCAGTCATCGCCTGCGACATCGTCGTGATCTACCCGAATGGTCAAACCTTTATTATAAGTTTTAGAGGTTACAGAAGTGCCCGTAAATTCTACACGTTTAAATGCTGAACCGATTGACCGAATATCATCTGTTTCAGACAAAAATGGTTCGTTATTGTCCGCAACTTTAAACTCAAATCGGCGAGCAACTGGGACAACTGGAGCAACAAAATTCAAAAGATCTTCAATTTTCTCTGAATCTTTCCAGCCGACCGTAAATGCGGTTAATGGTTCTGAATAATTAGCTGCTGAAAAACGTGCTTCGTTTGCAGCACAAACTAATCCATAATCTTGGAATCCATCGTCTTTTGGCAAAATTTCTACGCTATTCATTATATAAAAATGGTTAAGGATTGGTTAAAAGATCTAGAAACTACGCATGAACATATTGCGTAGGTAAACAACTTACACACTCCACGATACCATCGCTGCTTGCTGAATTAAGCGCGATTCCGATCTGTAGATATGTACCTGCTTTCCCTGGTAATTCACGGACTTTGCCACCTTGTGCAGGTACAACGATTGAACCAGCCGTTATTGCACCTCCAGCAGTCATTTTTAAGGTATCCCCAGAACCTAGCAAAGCAACATTCACAATTTCATCCGCTCCTGCTGCTTCGTCGGTAATCACCCCAATCGGGGTATCGTTTTCACCAGCGATCGCAATTTTACCATCTGTTGTCAGTTTGCCCAATAGATACTTTTTTGTGATCGCCTCGTTTGCACATTTCGTGATATTGCCGGCGTGTGTGCCTTCAGCAACATTCGCTAGTATTATTTTTCTCATAGTAGTGTATCTTCTTTGAGGTTAAAAATGTTTTAATATCTCCAATTTTTATCGAAATAATCCGGGATTTTGGCGCTTAACCGTTGCCCAGGAGGCTTGATAACTATCCCCTGTACGTCCCATATGATCGTAAACTAGACGCAAAATTTTGTCTTTCACGTCCAGTTCCGGCCGACGCTCAATAAGATGGTTGGTCAGCGCACATGTATGCCATTGTGGCTCAGGGACTTCTCCATCATTTGCGCTTGAAGTATCAAAAGTTTCCGGCTTCATTATCTCAGGACTCGGAACTACCGCTTCTGAAACATCGGAAGCAGGTTCACTCGGACTCGATAGTTCACTCTCTTTATCATTATCGATCTTCACGTTTGATTCTTCGGTATCTTTAGGTAGCACCTCGGTTAAATCTTTTTTAGAAGATCTAACCATAACTTGTTCATCATCAACGGGTTCAAATAATTTCTTATCATCATTGTTATCAATTGTGGTGACTGTATGTTCGCAACGAACATTTGGATGATTTGTCATTCCAACTGACAATAAACGAACCGGAGAAAATATTTTGTCCGATAATTTTTTCATCATCCAACGCGGTGATAAATATTTTAAAAATTTCTCGCCAAAAATTTTCTTACCTATTGATGTCCAACGCGATAACATCCATAGCGCATCATCTTCAATTTTAAGATTTTCGATACGACCGTATATTGTCCTATCGGTTGAATCTAAATAATTTGGATCATCGGGATGCCCGACATATATGGGTAGTCCCAAGAATCTCCGCATCAATCTCCCACGCAGAGAATGAAAATACTTCACCATACTTTCGGCAGAATCGCGGTCTACTACCTGTAGCCCCTTTGGATGCTGATACTGACCAAAATCTACAAGTTTTATCCATTCCATATTATTCATTCACCTCCTGGTATTGAGTGCCCTTTTGCAAAAAAATATCATTTTCTATTGGCATCGGCAGATTGAAGCGCTCCCGGACATCTGATAATGCAATTGGAACACCAAGCTCATATAAGCTGCGATATAGTGCAATTTCATCATTGACGTTTTTCCTGATATTCGGGATCAACCTCACATAAGCTTTAACTGCAACATTCCCAAAAAGATGATTAATCACGAATCGATCGACCTGCACATTGAGCGTTTCGGAAATCATCGCAGCATCATCTGCCTCCAAAATAGCGGTCTCATCTGACTGTACAGATGCACCTACCCCATTAGCACGTGATAAAGTCGCAAGGTCTGAACCACGCCATAATGCCGCGATCGCACGATCCATACGATCAATCAATGCTGGATATGGTAACTCCCCTTTTGCTGATAAATCGATTGCTTCGATATCTGTTCCACGGGACATCAACGCATGAAACTCTGCACCAAAATCCTCCACCGCTTCACGGGCACATTCCCATTGAGCGGAATTTGGTGGTGCATCAGTAACCCCCTTAACGCCTGGCATACCATTCCGTTCACAGTAAACCAGCCAATCACGCAAAGGTAAGTGCTTAAATAGGTAAGCAATCGAACATGCCTCCATCAAACCATCCCCAACCGTGACTAACCAAGCACCAGGCTCAAGCTCGATACCCTCAGTAGATCCTTCGTTTAAAAGAAAACGCAACTTGCCATCACGATTTTCAAAAAACCATAATGGAACAAATCTGAAATTCGCAGTTACCTGGAATGCATCAGAACCAGCTTCATCAACACGTGGATCAAAAATAATTTCATGAACTGCATATTTCTTCCCAATCGCGTCCATCATTTGACGGATGAGTAAACTGAACCCGCCCTTCTCATTTGCATCACAAGCATTTGTTGCAGTTAAATTGTTATAAAAATATGTCAGTGACTCTTGCTGTTTTTTTGCTTCATCAGAATCATCAACTGTAAGCACTTCCCAATTTAAACGAGAAATTGATTTTTTGCGCTTGGTAGCCACACCGAAAATCACATCATCGCGATGCTCGATCGCTTCCCAAGTAAGTGCAGCCGATTTTAAGTACCCCGAGTGAAATCCATCTAACATACTGGATAACGTATCTGGAGTTAAGGTTTTTATTGGGTTGAATCGCGCACGCATGGAGTGCTTGACCCTAATTTCTGAAACTTGTGAAACTGTTTTCATATGTTAAAATATCGAACTTTTCTTGTATTTTGGCCACGCTCTATGGACTCAAAAAATTGCAACCCATTACTGTCGTACGCACCTGAACAGGCATGCACAGCAAGCGCAAGTGCCCAAAACCTGTCTGCGTGCCCATTTCGTGTACGGTCCGCAGAAAAACGAATATTGCCCGCAAATGTTGTTTCACGCTTGATCGCGCGTAAATCAGCACGTACAAAATCATCATTCGGAATCCTGATTCCTCCATTTTCAAACACAGCACGGGTAGAATATGCTAATTGTTCCTTACATCCATTCGTGAATGTTACCCCCTCGACAATATATCGTCCAAAGCTTTCACATGCTCGCTCATAAAATTGCCGCCCAATACCAGTACAATCTATGCAGATTCTACATAACGCGGGGATCTTTTTGAACATTTGTAGAACTTGTTCTTGTCGTGAAAACGTCTCATTTTTTAGACAAATAATGGATCGGGTATAAAGCATATCCTGCTTCTTTTCTAATAACCACATGACCGTCAAATCATGATCCCGTCCAATATCGACCCCAATGTAACAATCCCCAGTTAATTCACAAAATTTATTCGGTAAACACTCCCAATCATCTTCGGCAGAATATTCACAAGGTGTTATCAAATCATATGACAAAAAGGCTGAATGATCGTCACTCGGACAACACATATATTCCTGCAAAAAAGACTCTTCATCTGGGCACTCTGATCGAATATAATCGAAATAATCCGACTTGCTCATTGTTTTTCGTGGATCGTCATCCGATAGCTTGGATTGCAACCGCTCTAAAAAACCTTGCTCTAGAACATCTTCCAGCGTCACTCGATGATAAGAAAAATGTTTAGGATTTCCGTTTTCTCTAATTTCCGTTATCAACTGGTTGAAGAAATTGTTAGACCCTCTATGTGTAGATAAAATTTCCAGCTGTCCTCCCCATGTGATCCCCGGTAATGATGTTACAAACAGCTGCTTCGGGTCTGTATGCAATGCAAATTCATCCAGTACCCTCGTTCCTCGCTTACCAGCCTGCGCATCCGGGCTAGAAGATAACGAATTTATCGATGATCCATTGGCAAATGTCAGTGAAAATGAAGAGGTACGTCCACTATGATCAATCAAATCGACACCGTATATATCCGCAATCCTCTGAAAGAGAGTTATAAAATTCTTACAGTCATTAACGAATAATTTTGCCTGTAACTCGTCTCTTGAAGATACCCAAGAATCTTGTCTGCTCACACGGGAAACATGCATACTCACTAATCGATAGGAAGTAGCCATAGTCATGCCGATCTGCCGAGATTTTTCTAAAATCTTAAGCCTAGAATTATCTAGTATCCACCTCTTCTGGTACGGTAGAAAAAATGTCTGTTTTTCTCCCTTCATAATAGTCTTAGTTGTTCCTCGGCATGTTTAATAATTTCTTCTGGAGAGAGCGCGTTATATGGATCATTCTTACCTTGCTTCACGCTATTCGAGGTCGCAGATAATTTTTGTATAACCCCAGTAATCGTGCTTAAGTCGGCTAGGGAAATATTCTCGTCATTGCATAGCGTATCAAACAGATGTTCCCAAGCAAGTGCAACAGAGGCCATTGTAGCCTCCTCTATTGAGGACCAAACAGTTAATATTTCTGATGCACGCTTGCTGGAAAGCTTAATACGTTCAAGATGTTCCTGAAATTTAATCATCACACCTCCCAATCAATCACCGGATTTTGAGTTGAAGCTAACTTAAAACGTATCCCACTTTCAGCATCGACCAACTTCAACAATTCATGATTGATGTACATGTCATCCAAAATAGTTAACAATTCACCTCGTGGATAATTACCAAATTTACACTGTACCCCCTTCAAAATCGTATCAAAATTTAAACTCGCAGGTTCTGAAACCAACAGTTGGTCAATAACGATATTTTTTATCGTATTTTCTGAGATTATATGTTTTTGCCTACTCGACATAAAAATTTTATTTACATCGATATTATAGTAAAATTTTTACATTCCCAAAGCCAACCGTTGGCGTCATTTGATCAATTGGAATAATTTGATAGGTTTGCCCAAGTTTTACATAGAAGGAAAAACGGAATTGATATTTTTACAAACAAACGTCAAAGCCTAGGGATTACCAAAAAAAGTATTGACGTTCAATTTCTACACCCCACCTTTTTTCTCGTAATTTTCACAAGTTGAAAG
>JAIDVZ010000085.1 GCA_029059365.1 Opitutales bacterium
CTTCACGAGAGCCGGAGTGTATTACAATTTTTATTGTTTTACAATGAAAAATTCTGTGAAGAAGAAAATGTCCCAAGCTTTGTTTTGAGAAATTTAAGTTGATTTAATTGAACTCAATTTGTTCCTATTTACACAATCAAAATCGAAATTCTCTTAAAATTGGTGGATGATACAAATATTGACAAAATTCAGTTTTGTTCAATTTAGTAAGCTACAAGATTTTTGGTTACAGATCGATACAGCTTAAATTAAGCCACATCCTGTTATTTTTGCAATTATTTCGAAATTATTGTGATTTCTGGTTAGTGGGAGATTTTGTTTCGTCCTCATCTTTTTGAGTTTCGGAATTTTTTTCCGCTACATCAGAACTTTTTTTATCGTCAGTGTTTTCTTTGGTTGTCTTAGAATCTTCTTGGTTTTTGACATCCTGCGATTTAGCTTTGGCAGCCTCCTCTTCTTCTTTTTTCTTTTTATCTCTAATTTCCAAATCTTCTTTATCTGAAAGCGATATGTCGATAACATCAACCACAAAGTCAATGAGTATTTCAGTTATCTCTATTAAAAAGACTAAGACCTGTGGCACAATAACGGCCAATTTTGCTATTAAATTAGCTATTTTTTCTGAAATATGGAGATTCTTACTAAGAATTTCTTTTATTTTTGTGTCGCCAATACTCGATATTTTTGAAAGAGGATTTTTTAAAACGTTCAGGATATCTTTTGCTTTTTGCCCGCGAAGATGATGAGCTTCTCTTTGTTCGGCACGTTCCTTTTTTTCGGTTTCCGTCTCAGATTGTGGTTTTTCTGTGTCATCTGTAATTTCGATGAAACTGTCTTCAGAAATCGTTGACTCATTAACACCCGTTTCGTCGGAAGGAATATCGGAGTTTTTTACCTCTTGTTCTTTGGTTTCAGGATTTGAGAGTATCATGTTGATGATTTTGACCGTAAGCTCTGTAAGTGTTTTGATTACACTGATAAAAATTTTTATGGCGTTCGATATGGCAAGGAATAGTTCTGAAGATTCTGCCAGTTTAGGGCAATACTCTTTCAGGAAATTTTCAACTTTTTTTTGTACAAGCGCTATCAGTTTTAGGGTTGTGTCCTCAATCGCGTTTAAGATATGTATCGCTCTCTCCCCACGAAGTTGGTTGGCTGCTTTCCTTTGTGCGATATCTTTCCTTTCGATTCGATCCAAATTTAGGTGAATTTGGTTTTTGCTATCTGCTTTTTTAACCGGATTGGTCTCGAAGCTAATGGTGTCACTGATGCTTAACGGCGACCTTGACTCTGTTCTACCGGACATGGCATCGTAGTGTACGGCTTTTTTATTGGTTTACAATAAAAAGCATCAATTTGGTGAAATTATTTACGTTTTTTATCAGAAAATTTGACTATAATGGGTTACTTCGATTTCCCAGAATGGTGTCTAAGCTTTTTTGTATCCCGCGGCCGAGCAAATTATCACCGTATTCAGACAATATCCGCTTGTTTCTGTAATCGTTGTGTACCTGCGCGACAAATCCGAGAGAAGAGAAAGCTGAGCCTATCATGTTTAAAATTTTAATAAAAATGGCGATCTGTCCTACGACTGGAACAAATTCACTGATGCTGAGGGCTATAGTACCACCAAGTTTCCCAAATAATTGCATCCCAAGTGCTACGTTGCGTTTATTATCATAATTTATTTTGTCAGTTGCCCGATCTGTAACATTGAGTATTGTGCCTAATAGACTCATCCCTGCACCCACTATGCCAATGATAGCTACAATAAGAGGTGGGCAGAATGCTGCTCCGAAAAACGCACATAGCGAAAACACTGTTGATATTGCAAGTGCAAATAAACCTAAACCTGAAAAAGTAGAGGATACTATATGCAATATCCTTTTAAACAGAGGCTTGGATGCTATTTTAGGCTGTTCTAAGGAGACGCTAATGTCACCGTTACTATTGGTTATTTCGCTCGTTGACTCTAGTAAAGATGTATCTCGTATTTCAGATATGTTAGAAAATTCTCCATTTTCCGTTCTCATTTTTCCCAATCCTAATAGTTATGTTGTGATGAACTACAGCATACGTAAATGTTTATGAAATTTTTGATTATTTGCGTCTATGAGGGTGATAGTTACACTCTTACTTGCTGGTTCGATTTTGTTTAAAATGCACGTGGATTCCCCGATTTTTACCTCTTGACCGATTTCGGGCAATATGTATGTCGCACCGTCGATATTTTCCAAGACCACATCATATCTATCATCATAATACTTTGTGTTTCCGGTTAATTCGATTTTCTGTTTGTTTTGCGAATCGAAAATTTGTACTCTTGGTGAGTTTATGATCATACCATCCTCCTCGATGGTCTTCATACTGAACGATAAAATCGCAAACTGCAAACTGTCGAAGCTTTGACCTTCTTCGCAGCGTAAGACCTGATCATGTTCTAAATCATGTAAAATGATCACATATTTTGATTGCGGATCTGGTTTTATGTATCCCTCAAATTGTAAACGATATTTTTTCTGTTTTATGTTTTTTAAGCGCAGCGGGAATGTTGTGTCAAATTGCCACTGTGAACATGGTTCCATGATCAATTGGGACCCTTCATAATAGATATTAGGTGGGGTAAATAGATCAAATAATGGTGTGTTAGCGGCCAAATCTTCAGCTTCGGCTATTGGTTCCCAAATTTGATGTTGATCGTTGAATGATAGTAGATCATCAAGATCGATATTCTCTTGCTTAGGTTGGGGTGCGCTTTCTTCTACAGGGATTTTCCAGACATTATGAAATTTTATTAAAAACACAGCAAGGACAACGAATCCAGCGATTATCGCAATTGATCTATATAGTCGCAAATTTTGTAATTGCTTCATAACACAGGCGAGATTCTATAGACTTTTCTCTGATTTTCCAGAATAAAATGGATCTATCTTCTTGCTATTTTTTCTGGACAACACAAAATCGACCTCTTTATTGTATGACTTAGAAAATGGCGGGGTATATAGAAGTTACTGGAAAGGTTATTGCGGTGCTACCGGGAACAATGTTCAGGGTAGAACTAAATAACAAGCACGTTGTTTTGGCGCATATTTCCGGCAAACTGAGGAAAAATTTTATCAAATTGATGGTCGGTGATATTGTTAAAATGGAGATGAGCCCGCAGGATCTACAAAAAGCCCGTATAATATTTCGTATGAAGAATGCGGATGTCAAGAGGAACGTCCCGGTTCCACACCGTCCGCATCGTGACAAAGCATCTAGTTCTTAGTATGAGTGATACAATCACAGCGTTGGCCACGCCGCGTGGTGAGTCCGCAATAGCAGTGATTAGGATCAGTGGAGGTGAGACGAGATCGATCTTAGGTGAAATTTTTGATGTTGAAGATTTTTGTCCTAATAAGATGCGCCATGGCAAGTATGTATCCACCATTGGTGTAAATATTGATGATGTGATGTTCGTATTTTTCCGTGGTCCACATTCGTATACCGGTGAGGATGCTGCTGAGATATATACGCATGGCAACATGATCATCATCTTAAAAATTTTGGATGACTTATGCCGGCGTGGATGTCGATTGGCGGATCGCGGAGAGTTTACACGCCGGGCGTTTTTGAATAAGAAACTAGATCTTTGCCAGGCGGAAGCAGTGGTAGATATCATACACGCTACAAATGAAGCTGCTCTTCGGGCATCACACGCACAATTGTCCGGTGAGCTAAGCGGACGAATAGCGGATATCAATAATGATATGCTAGAAATTTTAGCTATCTTGGAAACATATATTGATTTTATTGATGATGAGGTCGAAGGTAATGAACTTTCGGGTGAATTTTACAGAAAAATTGAAAAAATCATCACCGATATCGATACGTTGTTAGCGACAGGTAAGTATAGGTCGATATTGTACAACGGGTTGGATATTGCCATAATCGGCCGTCCAAATGCTGGGAAGAGTAGCTTATTAAATCTATTATTGGGTATGGATCGTGCATTGGTCAGCCCGGAAGCAGGTACCACGCGTGATTTTATATCAGAGCCAGTGATGCTTGGAGAATATCGCATAAATCTGTTGGACACTGCTGGACTGCGCAGACATACAACTTCCACACTGGAAGAGATGGGCATCACTAAAAGTATAGAAAAAATCAAGCATGCAGATGCTTATTTGTTTGTACTGGATACAAGCGATGGATTGCCAACTTTACCGGCAGATGTGGTAAATTTATTGAACCCGGCAAATTGTTGCATAATTGAAAATAAGATCGATCAACCGGGGAATATCGATTATTCGCGTTTTATGCCGGATTTTGAGCATATCAGGTGTTCTCTTATTTATACAGACCGTTCTAAAATTTGTGACCAGATCATAAATTTTTTAAACAAGTATTATTTTTTGCCAACGGAGGTCGACATTGTTGTAAACTCTCGTCATGTTGCGATTTTGGAAACTGTGCGTTCAAATATATTATCCGCAATGAAGGAGTCAAAACACCTGAGGATCGAGCTAGCTGCTGAAAATGTCCGTGGAGCGTTGGAAGCACTGGGGGAAATTGTTGGTCAATACACCACGGATGATATGTTAGATCAGCTATTTAGTAAATTTTGTATCGGGAAGTAATTTTTATTTAGGCATGTATATTTTTATATCATATCCGCGCAGTGATTATATGCGATCTGTCTTAGTCCTTCCTGGAGTTTATCGGCGCTTGTAGCCACATGTAGCGGTGAACGAGGTCTTTCTTCTTCAATATGTTCGCTAGTTTCTTCTAATTTTTCTTGTCTGACATTTGATAGCGTACCCTTGGTCGTTGTACTCAAGGCAAATGGATTGCTTGGATCCGAAATCGTGACTTGTTTTGGGGCTTCAAAATTTGTCGAAATATTTGGCATAAATGACCTCCAGGCTAAGGAAGAGTGTAAA
>JAIDVZ010000086.1 GCA_029059365.1 Opitutales bacterium
AAATAATATCCATAGCTTTACAGATCAAGAAATTGAGATTGTTAAGAGTCGCGGCGGTAATAAAATTGATAAACTTCAGCTCTCCTATGACCACGAAAATGGCAGCACTACAATCAATGTAATATCAAATGATAAAGCAACCTCGACTGAAATAACAGAAATATCATCCATTAAAAATCCTAATGACTTACTCTGTTTGCATGATAAAAGCGGACAGCAATTTCTGGTTAAAAAAATCGATATGCTGATGATGGGTATCGCTTTGAAACCAGGAAAGGAAGTTCCCTTAAAGCAATTTTTTGTAGATAATAATATCCGAAGCTTTCAAGATCGTGCAATCCCTGCACGTGAACGCATTTTTGGCTGTAAAATGTATAAGATGTCCTATGATGCTAATCCTAAGTTCAAAGGCATAGATCCAAATGATGGAGTAAGCATTGGTATATATGATGACAAGGCAGATATATTGAATTCGGAATATGACCCAGTAAGCATAGAGCTCATTAAAACGGGTGTGGTATTTTTAAATGTCCAGGATGAAAATTGCCATACAGAATCTTATTCTTTTAGAATACCCGATTTACGTAATTTTGTAAACTCTCTAAAAGAGAATACTGATGATTTTGAACAGAACGGAGAGCCAATTAACACCTTTTTTCTAGAAAAATTCATTCCTGGTCAGAAATGTAATCTCAGATGTGCAAAAACTATATATTCTGGTGGTAACTCGAATCTTGAGTTCGTTAATATCAAATGGTATGGAAACAACTGTCTTCATTGTAGTATCTATGACAAGCGTACTAAATCATGGCATGGCACGCAAAACGTCAGAATCGAATGTTGGTCAGACTACAGTAGCGTAGACATTTTCGGGCAATATTTGACTAATGAAAATACATGGAAGGACTTTAATGTTACCGTCAAGTACGATGAATTGCAAAATTTAGAGTGCTTTGGAGAGTTAGCAAAGCGCCACAGCAATTATATTACATCATCTTATACGGTGCCTGTAGGAGAATTTTTAAAAAGGAATAATGCTCTACCTCCCAAAGGTCAGACTAGATCGATCACAGCCATACAACAGGATTGGGCATATGATGAAAATCATAAACGAGAGGTACAGGTTACAGTTGATCATAACGGCAATTTGATAATTTCAGGAGATACTTACGATGCACTTAATTTAACATGCGATGGATCTTGTAAAGAAAATGAGGCTATTATCATTATACATAACAGCTACTCATACGATTATAAGTAC
>JAIDVZ010000087.1 GCA_029059365.1 Opitutales bacterium
ATTTAAAAAAAATCCAGAATTAGAATCGTGGAGGCGAACACAACACAAAACGGCGCCATAAGGCGTGAAAACAACGCCAATACGGCTCGAAATAATTCCAATTTTTCGGCCAGTCAAACTGATTCCCAAATAAATAATACCCCACGCCCTGTTCTCGGGAATAGGCCTTTAAATTCCATGAGGGCAGCTCCTGCCATCCCTACATGGCAGCAAAATTGCCTATCTTTCCTTAATAAAGCTCATGAAGTTTGTCTTCTTTTGGTTAAACCATGCGCGATGATAGCGGCAACAGCCATTGGTTGTACTACACTATATTTCTCCCTGGAGAAAATCTTCAAATTTGCTATCTGGTGCCAAATACATTACCTAGCGGCAGCGTTCTTATCTACTGGGGAAGCCATAGTTATAATCGCCCTGCTCATATCGCTTGTATCGAGTACGTACAAATTGAATAAATTAACTAGCGAAAACCGTAATTTACAGCATCGACGACTAACGGCTGCTCCATAAGCAAAAACAGAACCCAAAATAATTCAACTCGAAACCAAAGAAATTCAAACCGAAGATTCGCACATCGCTAATAAAAAAATCGCAGTCTAGAGGAAATGGGGTTGAAATTTTAGGATATTTGCTGTTTTTGATACAGCTCAAAATATACAGATTTTTGTTGATTAAACAAATCAGATGGGACGCCTCTTTCGATGATGCGCCCCTTATCTAAGACAAACACTTGGTCCACAATCGACATCATTGTAAAGCGATGAGATATCAAGATCGCTGTTTTATTGATGATTAAATCCTTGATTGCTTCGTGCACTGCATGCTCGCTTTTTGCGTCTAATGCCGATGTTGCCTCATCAAGTATCAATATCGGAGCATCACGTAAAAATGCACGTGCTAGCGCGATTCTTTGTCTTTGCCCGCCTGATAAACGCGCACCGTTTTCCCCGACAAAAGTCTCGTATCCGTTTTCAAGTTCCAGAATAAAGTCATGGGCACGTGCTTTTTTCGCTGCATCAATGACTTCGGACTTACTTGCCCACGGGGCTCCCCACAAAATGTTGTCCAAAATGCTACCATTTACCAGCGTTGGGGATTGCGGAACAATCGATATATTTCGCCGTAAATCGTGCACACGCATATCTCGAATATCAATTCCGTCCACCGTGATGCTACCGATTGTCACATCATAAAATCTTAAAATCAAATTGATAATAGTCGTCTTACCTGCACCACTGCTGCCAACAAAAGCATAAGTATTGCCACGCTTGAGATCTAAATCTACACCATGTAATACCTCATGTTCGCCATCGTAACTGAATGAAACATTATCAAATTCTATATCGTGTAGTTTTCCAACTTTTACCGGTGAAATTGGGTCAACGATGGTCTCGGGATATTCTAGCAGTGCTTCGATACGTTCCATACTCGCTATTCCCGCCTTCACTTGATTGTTTAAACGAGCGAGCTTTTTTATTGGATCATAACTGAAATATAGTGCACCTGTCATCGCAATAAATACATCTGGACCGATGCCATGACGATATGTATACACCATTGCGATACCCACGGCACCGGCAGCAATAACTTCAATAATCGGTGATAAAATTATAGAATATTTTACCGTCTTCATCACAGAATTCATTACTCTGTCACAGGTTTTGCGAAAATTGGAAACCTCTATCTCCTCCATTGAAAATGCGCGTACTTCCTGGACAGCAGATAAATTATGAGCCAGCCGAGTCATAATTTTTTCACTATCCTCTTGCATAGATAACGTTTTTTTTCGCATTTTTTCACCTACCATCCGAACCGGAATTATCACCAACGGTACTGCCAGTAAAAAGATCATGAGTATCACGACATCCGACTGTTGGTAACATAGGTAAATAAGCGCACAAATTGCACCGATAACAGCCATTGGCTGCTTAACTATTTCTTGCGATACTTCAATAATCATGGTTTGGAGCATAGTGGTATCCCCGAGTGCACGAGTAATAAGCTCTCCAGGCTCTCTCTTTTTGAAAAACTCCAATGGTAGATGCTGAATTTTATCAAACACCATCACCCTTACTTCTTTTAGGATATTTTGACCGCAGTATCCGATACAATAGGCATTTGCAATCCCACATCCGGCACGCACTGCCATCACCAATGTTGGTAAGATTGCAAACATGAAGATCACTCCCAACGATACAGGTCCATCACTGAACAACGATTTTGAAGCGATCTTCAACATTATTGGGACACCAAATCCACTGGTTAACCCGTACAATATACCAGTGATGAATGCTATCAATAGTGCAATCTTGGTCTGCTTCAAGGGAGCCAAGTATCTTGAAATCTTTTTTATCTTATTCACTTTTATTCATATCTAGTACGTAAACACAACTGCCACTGAAGTTTCTGGATAAAAAAATCCTTTGCAAGAAGGAAATTTGTACCAGTATTCAAAGTAGAATGCTGCATAATCTGGTTTTATTTGGTGCTACTGGCTCAATCGGTACGAGCGCGCTCAATGTCATTCGGCGTAATCCTGATAAGTTTAAAATCATCGGAATTTCCGCACATTCAAACTTCGAAAAATTAGCAGCTATAGCACGTGAATTTCACGTAAGAAACATCGGTATTGGGAATGAGAAGCAGTTCCGTGCACAATATGCACAAAAATTATTTCCAGATGATGCTCAATTTTTCATGGGCACAAATGGGAATCGCGAACTGTCCAGACTTCCGCAAGCAGATTCGATAATTATGGCAATTCCAGGAACAGAAGGAATCTTGCCAACATTAGATGCAATAGAATCCGGAAAAACTATCATGCTTGCGAGTAAGGAGGTTCTGGTAGCAAGTGGGAAAATTATCATCGAATCTGCCAAAAAGAACAATGTTCTTCTGTTGCCGATCGATAGCGAACATAATGCAATTTTTCAGTGTTTACGTGATGAACGAAAATTTTTGAAAAAAATAATTCTCACAGCATCTGGGGGACCATTTCGCCAATATACCCATGAACAGATGGCCAAAGTAACCGTCGAACAGGCACTTATACACCCCACTTGGAAAATGGGTAAAAAGATCACCATCGACTCGGCAACAATGGCCAATAAAGGTTTCGAAATGATTGAAGCAAAATGGCTATTTGGGGTACAACCATCTGAAATTGAGGTTGTTATTCATCCGGAAAGTATCGTACATTCTTTCGTAGAATTTTGTGATGGGTCAATATTGGCACAACTAAATCCGCATAGTATGGAATATCCAATAGCAAATTGTCTATTTTACCCTGAACGAGCACACAATAATCCACCATCTATAAATTTTAAAAAAAACTTATCAATGAACTTCACGGCACCGGATTTTTCACGATTTCCATGCTTAAAAATCGCTAATGATTGTTTAAAAGCAGATGATCATTCAGCTGCGATTTTTTTGGCAGCTAACGATACCGCCGTACAAGCATTTTTATCAAAAAAAATTCGATACCTAGACATCGCAAATGTGATAGCATGTACTTTAGACCAATATCATCCTAAATATGAAAATTCTGTTGATAGCGTACTGGATGTTATATCTCATGCACAAGCAATCGCACAGACAGAAATCGAACGTCGTTTTAAAATGTGACGCGTCAGTACATTCTTGAAAAATTTCTGAGCATAGCTATTACAGGATCCGCTTATAACATGTCGAAATATGTTTCAGAACCAGTTATTCGTGCAAAACAAACGTTTTTTTACGATAACATGCGCTGTTTTTTTACCGGCATATTAGAGGCAGGATTCAAGACATTCGTCTTGTTGATCGCAATACGCATATTTCAAGCACCAAATTTTTGTAAAGCAATCTTATCTTCGGTCGGATTTGCAGGACTATTGATCGCACCTGTTATGGTATCATATGCTTCAAAACTAGATACCGTACCAGCGACAAATATATGTGGTTATTATTCTTTGCTGATAGCTTTGGTACTGGCATTGAGTGGAATCACTAATTTATTCTGGGTTTATCTCATCTTGATATCAGTAGCAAGAATAGCATTTAAGCAATACATCCCCATCATGCTTGATGTATATGGCAACAACTATCCAAAAAAAGAACGTGGATATCGGCTATCATACTCTCTGATGATTTTACCAATAGCTACTATACTTTTCTCCCCGATCGGTGGATATATTCTAGATTCCGGATTGGAGCGTTATCGAATTGTTCTGCTGATCATCGCGCTGGCTGCTGTTGGGAGCGCATATTCGTTCTTTAAAATCCCATCTCGCCCGATTCCAAAACCACGAAACACTACATCCGCATTCGGGAATTTTAAAATTATTTTTCAAGATAGGCTATTTTTGGCACTGCTGATAATAATGACTCTCACTGGGATTGTCACACAAATGACCACTCCGCTACGCGCTGAATATTTAGCAAACAAAAAGTATGGGCTTAATATCTCAAATTTTCACATATCCCTGATAATCGTTACAATTCCTTACGTTTGCCGAATTTTGAGCTCAATATTTTGGGGCAAACTGTTCGATCACCTTTCTTTGATCAAGATACGTATTATTGTCGATATCTTTGTATTAATCGGAGTAATAATATTTTTCAACTCCACCACAATAGGCATGCTTGCACTCGCTGCAGTTTTCACCGGCATTGGGTATGGTGGTGGTGAGATAATATGGTGCTTGTGGATAACAAAAATCGTAAACAAGGATCAACTCAGTCAATATATGAGCGCTAATACGGCATTCATTGGTATACGAAGCTTCATCGCCCCATTTATCGGATATTTTTTGCTGGACTCCGGCGTATCATTTTCAATGATTGGTGCCATCTCCACCGCACTGATCATCATGTCGATCATCGGATGCCTGTTAATAAAAGGTAATTCGAGGTTTACAGAGGTTTATGAATAAAGAAGTGGTGGTTTATGCTCGCTTACCTCATACATAACATAGATCCATTTTTAATAAAATTTGAAAATGATGGCCCAATCAGTGGGATACGTTGGTACGGAGTGTGCTACGTGATAAGTTTTTTACTGGTGTTATACATGCTAAATTTGTACACACGTACAGAACGTTCGCCTCTCACGCGTGAGAATAACATGTCTTTCACAACGTATGCCATTCTTGGTGTACTTATTGGTGGACGGCTAGGATACATGTTGATGTACAATCTAGATGTTTTTTTGATACATCCACTGTCTATTTTCGCGATTTGGGAAGGAGGAATGGCAAGTCATGGCGGTTTTTTGGGAGCATTAATCGCGATCCTTATATTTTGTAAACGATATAAAATTAATGCACTTCAACTTGGAGATATCTGTGCATCAATCGCACCAGCGGGTTTATTTATTGGCCGAATCGCAAATTTTATAAACGGGGAATTGTTCGGGCGAATAACAACTGTTCCGTGGGGAATAATTTTCCCACAAAGCGCCCCAAATGTCACAAAGTTATACAACATTCCGGCACGTCACCCATCTCAGCTATATGAAGCAGGAGCTGAGGGATTATTGTTGTTCATATACGTACAATTGCGTTTCTGGTTCTCAAAAAATTTATCCAAAGGTCAACTATCCGGTGAATTTTTAATATTATATTCGATTGCTCGGATATTTACTGAACTTTACAGAGAACCAGATGCTCCATTGATACTCAACTTGTCTCGCGGACAATTTTATTCGATATTTTTGGCAATAATTGGGGTATTGCTGATACTATACTCTAAACGTAAACAGAGACACCGGTAGCTACATTTTTACTTCATTCACGAGGTTCATGAGGGGAAGAAATATCGCAACTATCGCTATACCGACAAATACAGCAACGAAGATTATCAACAACGGTTCGATGATACTTGATAATATCGTTAAACGGGACATCAGCGATTTGTAGTAAATCTCCGAAACTTCATCAAATGATTCTTCTAATTTGCCCGATCGTTCACCGGCCGAAATTATCCCTACCGATAACTTTGACAATATCGCGGATAGCGCGTTCGATATGGAATTTCCACAGCGAACATCATCTATTGCCTTATCAATTTGCTTTTTCAATTTGTCTGTCAAAACGACATTTCTCGCTGCACTGATACTTTGCTGTAAACTTAAGTCACATGATAATAGCATCTTAAAAATTGAAGAAAACAAATACAAACTGTAGTCTGTTATCAGGCGCTTTATCACCGGCAGTCTCCATAAAAAATATTCCTCCAAGTTTATATTTTTCCCATACAGAGCGAGGACTTTTTGGAAAAGTAATAGACATAAAATTGCACCAAAGATCCAGCACGTCCATCCACCGATATTTTCACAAAAGGATATCACACATCGTGTCAAAATCGGTAACTCTCCGCTAGATTGTGCAAAAAAGATTTCCTCAAATTGGGGAATGACGATCATGTTCAGGATCATCATAACAAATATCGTCACCAGAAACACAATTCCTGGATATATCATGGCCAAACAAAATTTATTTTTTGCGGATTCGATATTTTTAGACGCAGTTGTCAGTTGCTCCATTACCTCCCCCAACCGACCAACCTGCTCAGCTGCGCGTACGGAGTTTATTTCCGAATATGAAAAATTTTGTTGCGCCATACTCATAGCATCAGACAACGAACGCCCAGATTGTACATTACGTAATAAACTCTGTAAAACAGCATATTCTAAGCTCATTTGATCGTATCCAGAAATTACAATCTGCAAAGCTTGCTCAACTGTGATATCCGACCGTAGTAAAATTGACATCTCTTGAAAAATTTGACACTTCGATTTACTCGGTAATCTATGCACCAATCTAATCGATCGAATTCTTTTCCACCACGGTGAGGTTACGTCCTTTTTCTCGGAAATTTCTTGTAAAAGCTGCAGTTGCAATCCCTTATTGGCAATTTCATTCTCTGCTTCCGACTTATCACGAGCGTGTATTGTCCCACGTACCACCTCGCGTGCGGAATTGAGAGCTAAAAACCGAAAAAACATACCATCGCTCATTATACACACGTAAACTATAAAGACAAAACAATAAGTATAGTTTAGATTGATTTTTACAAAAATTCACACATAGTGTGAGCGATCACGATGCACGATATAACTATATTCAATCGTTATACCAAGGAACTAGAAATTGAATCGATATTTGGTGAATATTTTCTGAAATTTGCGTATAACACATCGCTTGGACGGTTGGGAGTTAACACGCTTTTTAAAAGAAAAATCTTTTCAACACTATATGGTATTTACGCCAATAGTAAGAGAAG
>JAIDVZ010000088.1 GCA_029059365.1 Opitutales bacterium
CTTTTATTCTTCTTCACCACTAAAATAACAGGACAATTAACGTTTTCGATGCCCAAATTATTGTTTCTAAGAATACCGCTATCAAAATCTTTAGTCACAGAAGTAAATGCAACGATTTTTTTATCTGTTCCGTATCTTCCTACACCGACCGGCTGATTCTTTATACCCTGTTCAGCTTTAGGATCCAGATAATATTCGCTCTTTCTTCCGGTACATTCGGCATCCAATCTTTCTTGTGTTTGCTTACGCAAATTCTCCTGCATACCAGCTAAGACAATAATAATTCGATAACCCGTATCTGCTGCTTTATTACAAATGGCTGTGTAGTTAGCCGTTTTACCAGATTGCACATCACCTAATACCAGACCTTTTATTGCAAAATGATCTTCTGATGGATCGCCACATAAATCTAATATTTCATCAGACACTTTTCCTAGATTTGTTGTAACTCTTGGATTCCAATGTTTAATTTCTTCCAGATACTTCTTATATCTGTTCCAAAAGAAGAAATCGAAGTCGGCTCTCTTTGAAGGCAACCATGACTGATGTCCATTATTACGATCATTGATATATACTCCTACATCCATCTGGATAACTAATGATTGCTTCAGTCTAGAAAGTATTTCTACAAACTCATCATCTGAAACAGGCATAATAGGAGCATTTGCATTTCTTAACAAAGTTGCTTTTTCCAAAAATTCTTCTTCTGTAGGTGGAACCTCTTTATAAATATTGTTAACAAATGCGGAGATTATATTCTCTAATTGTTCAACATATGGATTACTCATTTTTCAAAATCTCCTCCTTAAGTTTTTCTATTTTATCAAGATGTGCCGAATATGGTTCAATACAAGCAACAGCATCAAGCAAATTACATTTTTCTTGTTTCTCAACACACATCGTAATCATTTCTTGTAGTGATTTTACTATTTCCGCATCCGACTGTTCATTATCATTGGTGATTTGCTCATCATTATTCAAATCCACATATAATTGATTAAGCGGCAAGCCCATCTCAATCTGCTGCAACAACGCATTTAGTGACATCTCTATATCGGGATTTACTTTTATCATTTGTTGTACAAGCGGATGTTCACGATTAACTTCATAATAAAATCCTCCCTGTTTATTTTTCATGCGATTCCACACATGGGTTTCAGTATCGCTTACTTCTTTTTTACCTCTGAAGGTCCACGTTCTTTTACTCCGCTCAGCAATTTGATTAATAATTATTTCCAAATTCTTTCTAACTTCTGCTGGCGGCAATGCGGACGATTTTTTTATGTCCAAAGTCCATAGATCATCTAACGTGTTTGGAATATCAACACGTATTCTGGCAAGTTTTGATAAATCTCCTTGCCGCATCATTCTGAACCAAGTACCCCAGACCAACAATCTTTTGTTTCTGTACACATAAAACCCT
The DNA here is from genome assembly GCA_029059365.1 of Opitutales bacterium. Lineage (GTDB taxonomy): Bacteria > Verrucomicrobiota > Verrucomicrobiia > Opitutales > JAIRKQ01 > JAIDVZ01. The sequence continues at coordinate 1,424 of JAIDVZ010000088.1, forward strand.
TGTTGCTTTCGAAGTCCATCCTTTCCACCAAGCATCTTAATTTCATCTAATGTCAGCTTGGATATGTGAGGAAGAATATAAGGTCGTACTAATATTTTATTGCCCTGAATAACTAATGTTTCATCATCCATGGCTTGAACGCTTTTCTCCGTCAAAAACGGATCGACTCCTTTTATTTTTTCTCCATTAATTGACAGTTTAAGTTTTGTTATTCCTGATTCACCTGCTAAGTATCTGTGGTAAACAAGAGAAAGATGATCTCTGACTCTATCAATTTTACGTCCTAACGATAGTTCAAAATTAATCTCACCAACTTTGAGACGATCTAATTTTTGCCAGACTACTAATGTTCCTGATTCGTATTTTATCAATTCATCAAATTGAGGTATTTGCTGAATATCTTCTTCATCAAGAACGTTTAAAGACCAATCTCCTACTTCCGTAACATGATCTATATCCCATTGACGTCCCTCTAATTTTTCGCCTTGCTTAGATATAACAGTTAAACACCTACACTGTGATAAAGATGCTGTCTTTAATCCCAATCCAAACCGTCCCAAATCATTTTTATCCCTCTCTTCTATAGGATTTTTACTTCCATATTGCATAGCAATATCGATTTCTTCTTCGTTCATGCCATTTCCATTATCAAGAATTGCAATATAAGCACCATCTACTGAAAAAAAATATATATCAACATTTGTAGCATTCGCTACAATACTATTAT
>JAIDVZ010000089.1 GCA_029059365.1 Opitutales bacterium
GGATCAATTTTAGCATTGTTTTTCACAAATTTACCAATACGGACTTGAATCGTTTTAAACATGAGTGCTGTAAATTTGGGTCTCGACATAGAAAGCGAAACTTTGTTGAAAAATTCTGGTGAGTTATCGATACCCGATGTTCAATATGCTATCAAATTAAAACAGGATGATTTCGATGATACCAAAGTTGTACCACATCGAGAAGGTTTAAATCCAAGCGCAGGCTTGGTTTTAGGAGTCGATCTACTTCTGAAAATGGGAAATGGCCTCAAGGAGCGAAAGATGCAGATGCTAAGATCTGAAGCTAATACTGCAAACACCAAAAAAGTACTAATTCAAAAAGGGAAAACGAATCAGGTGGAATATCCGATCGATATGGAAAATTTGAGCTGGCATGGACTTGAAATTCTTGAGGTTGAACCGTGCCGTGCTCAGCCATGCCGGAGCTGTTTTTATCCACTTGATAAAAATAATCCTAGAAAGAACAGTTTGGATGATATGCTTTATCCACTTGCTGATTTTTTGGTTCAAAAACCTGATTGGAAAAACCTTCTGTTTTTTATGCATACAATCTGCCCTTGCATATATGGGAATGAATATGTGTACGACAAAAAAGATCTTGTTCGGAAGGTGGTAAGTGCAGCAATGGACGATTTTGTACGTTCATGCAGTGCGGTTCATCGCGAATTGAACCTTATAAAGGGAGAAAAAATGAGGGTAAAACCATGGAATGTTGGAGCTACGTTATGGCAAAAAATTCTCAGTGAAGATACAAAGATTGATGAATCAGACAGCATCGAGAAGGTTGCAGATTCCTTTATTGCGTCTAACGATATGCCTGAAGCGTGTAAACTTGTGCCTTCGTCGTACAAAAATGCTGTAATAAGGGGTATCTTACTCAGAAATCTAATTTCTGCAAAAGAGAGTTTGCGTATAGATATTTTACGATATATTGCCGCAGTCGCATACAAACCAGTTGCTGTAACTAATGTTGAGGGTGGAAAAATGAAATCCATCTCCTTTTTCCCGGTGTCTGAAGCGAATTACAAACTTAAAAGGATAAATTTTCGTGTTGATTCAAATGGAGAAATTGGTTCTGGCATAGGCGTTACTGGATATGGATATGAATCTAAACACTTGGCGTTCTCAGATTATACAGACGATATGCACAGAGCTTTCCACATCGTTCATTCAGATGGTTGTTGGTCTGAACCAGAAAATGGATTAGATGGCGTTTCGAACAGAGATACGTTCTGTGATATTTGTAGGAATTTTGAAAAAAATTAATCTAGGAAGATCATTTCTGTTTCTCAGTTGCTAATTTCTTCAAGGTTTTGCCAGGCGCGTAATGGGATTTGTTCCGGTCGGAGG
>JAIDVZ010000009.1 GCA_029059365.1 Opitutales bacterium
ATTCCATTCTTTCCATTCTGTATTTTTTATTAAGTTTATTCTTGTTTCTATAACATCTAATTTGTCGATAATCAACTTCAGATATTCTGGATTTTTCATTTCTTCCTCTGAAATGTTCGCTCCTTTTTTGTCAGAAGTTTCATGAAGGTCAAAAACATTGAAAAAAGCCTCTACCTTATTTTCCACTTCTGTTATCGTTGGAACCTTTTGTTCCGTATTCTTTGAAGTTTGTAATGCGCCTTGTATGAAATTTCTAATTGCTTTTGCTGAAAATTCATTTTTCTGTGAAGTTTCATTTGGTTGTAAAGTTTTTGCTAATTCATCTCTTTGTAAGAATTCTTTTTGCACCGTTTCGAATTCTCCTAGAAACGTCAATAACTTTTCTCCCAATTTGGAGTCGTTGCTATTTTGAAATTCATCTTTTACAGCTCGTGAGATGTTTTCACTCTCTTTTCTTTCTGATTTTTTCCATTCTTCTTCTAGCCTCTTGACTGCTTTTTCTAATTTTTCTACGTCAGCGTCTTTAAAAGAATTGATAAAATTTTTCTCTCTTGTTGTTAAATTGGTTTCCGCGGTTTTTTGAGATGATTGTTCAGGAGAGGTTCTAGAGGTTGCCGTTACACCTTTACTATCAGTGGGTTGTGAAATAATAGATGTGTCTGAGGGAATATTTGGATTATAAGATTGTGATTTCATAGGTGGGGGCATTGTACCTCTTATGGAGGAAAATGTCAACTACTAAGCGTGAGCAATTTATGCGATTCATGTAAAATTCTTGCCAAGAAAGACACTATCGTGGCATTTTATCTTGAAGGATCACTATTTCTAATTTTCGATCCACAGTCTATGAATTTTGAGGTGATGTTTCCTGTGGTAGTAGTTTCTCAAGATTAGGCAGTGTCTGATTGAGAAAATTCCATACTTTTGTTTGTTGATCCTCTACAAATGATTGTATTGGACGAATAATTCCTAAAATTACTTGCGGTGGAAGCCCTCTATTGTATAAAGAGCCCCCACCTTGTCCAAACCGAAAAAACGACCTATCTGTTGCATTAAAATTTCTATCTTGTTCGTCCAAATTTTTGTAAATTTCTTCCAAATTTTTGTAAATTTCTTCAAGTTTTTCTTTTATACCTTGCGTGGATTTTCCAAATGAAAGCCTAGGTCTTTGGGTTAAGATCTTTACTATTTCAGTAAATTTCCCTGAGTTATTATCCCATTC
>JAIDVZ010000090.1 GCA_029059365.1 Opitutales bacterium
GACATATACAATGGGTTCATCAGAGTTAATATGCAATGCACATATAATCAAAGTTCAGCATTAGCAATAACAACTACAAATTTAGCAGAAGAAACGTATAGATTTGACAAAGTATGGTTTGGATTTAAAGATGCTCGAGATGCAGTAGAGAAATATGAAATTGTAGCAAACGGAATCACAATATATACACAAAACTTCGGGTGTGAAGAATCATTCTTGACAGCATGCTGCTCCAATGAAGTAAGTAAAAGAGCAGATGTATATTCTAAGGCAAGGCACAAAGATGTATTCAAGAATAATTTTGCCACACGATGCGGAACTGTAGTAAATCTAGCTACATCACAATCAGGAGTATTCACGATTAGACTTAAAATAGATTTAAGAAGATTCCTGCCATTATCCAACATCAAATACCTCCCAGCATTTGCAGGAAAGATAGAATTACGACTTTACTTCTCATGTGCAGGTATGGTATATTGTCCAGTTGGTATAGATGAAGATATATTGGCGAATCCAGCAGTAAACGGTATAATAACACGTACTGCGATCACCAATGAATTTACACAAATAAATGAACCAATAACAATGTGGAATACTATAACATATACTCGAGATACAAAATCACCGCCAAATTTGACAGGGATTACTCTATCATCAGGCACAGTAACATTTAACATATCTGATTATGAAGTTACTGAATGCGCATCAATTATACCATGTTTTGGAATAGATAATGCGATATATAATCAATTAATATCAAGATATTCAAATCCAAGTCATCCATTAACCTTCCCAACACAATCTTTATCATTCTTCACAACAACTAAACCACTTGATTCACGGCAAGACAAAACAACAATAACAGTAACACCAAGATTTGTAGATTCCATATTTTGCCTATTCCCATTGAAGCACACACATCACACATATTTCAAGAATCCGCAATTTACACACTTCCAATTAAATGCAGGTGGGTACGGCAATATACCAGTCAAATCATTCGGAACTACAGGAGAAGATCCAGAATTCATAGAGTATTGTCAAAATGCAATGAACGTCAATGGTGATCAAAATGGGTTCAATAAAGAAGTAATTGCGTCATTGTGTAATCGCAGTAAGTTTAATGAAAACACCACTGGATTCCGTTCAGATGATAAATCATCATTCTTTATTGGATTTGCAACAGAGACGGATGGAACGTATCAGCAAGGTCTAACTAGTTTGTCGCCAATTAACTTTGAAATGATATGTACTCAATCAGATTCTGCAGATTCTTTTGCAAAACATACTAAGACACCTCCATTATTA
>JAIDVZ010000091.1 GCA_029059365.1 Opitutales bacterium
GCTTAAAATAACAGATTTGGTCTGATTTTCGTGACAGAAAATTTTACAAGGATTTTTAAAATCCTCTCAATAGAGAGTTGAAAACAACCCAAATTAGAGCACGATGAGTACTTAGCTAATTATTCCTTATCAGAGGCATATTTTCGCTGTGTTGGACAGCCGGCTTTTAAATAAGCGTGCATGAAATTGTCAATATCCCCATCCAATACCGCTTGAACATTACCTGTTTCCTCATTTGTTCGCAGGTCTTTTACCATTTGGTATGGCTGCAGAACATAGCTTCTAATTTGATTACCCCATCCGATTTCCCCCTTGGGGCCATAAAATTTCTCCATGGCTGAACGTTTTTCATCCTCCATTCTTTCGAATAGGCGCGAGCGCAAGCTGCGCATAGCACATTCTTTATTTTTATATTGTGAACGCTCATTTTGGCAGGTCACCACGATACCAGTCGGTAGATGTGTAATCCGGATGGCGGATTCTGTTTTGTTAACATGTTGACCGCCTTTCCCACTTGAACGATAAGTATCGATCCGTATTTCATCGTCTGCGATTTTGACAGAGTCATCATCTTCGATTTCTGCTATAACATCCACCGAGCAGAAGGAGGTGTGCCTGCGTTTATTTGCATCAAATGGACTTATTCTTACGAGGCGATGTACACCGCGCTCAGATTTTAGATACCCGTAAGCATATTTTCCGGAAATTTGGATTGTTGCGCTACTTATCCCGGCTTCTTCTCCGGATTGGATATCTTGAATTGCACATGTAAAGCCCTTGCGCTCGGTCCATCGAATATACATCCTGAGTAGCATATCTGCCCAATCACAGGATTCTGTTCCTCCAGCACCAGCATGTATACTCAGTAGGGCATTGCATTCATCATGTTTGCCATTCAAATAAGATGACATCTCTAGCTCATCGAGTAGCTTGTTAAGACTTGTGATGATATCCGAGCTTTCGGCCAAATAATCGGCATTATTTTTATCTTCCTCCAAGACCTCTAAAGCAATCTCGAGATTTTCCATTTGGTTATCAATTTCGCTGATCCCATCTATTTTTTTTTTCAATGCATTCAGTTCAGCGATTGTTTGATTTGCTTTTTCATGATCATCCCAAAAATGATTATCGCTCATAATCTGTTCAAGCTCTTTGATCTTTGAACGTACGACGTTGACATCCAAAAAACGACGCAGTGTATCCACGCGTTCTTTGATCAATTCAGATTGAGATAAAATTTCCGAGGCTTCTAAGACCATCGCGAGGCACTATTATCATGCTGTTACTC
>JAIDVZ010000092.1 GCA_029059365.1 Opitutales bacterium
AATTGATATTTAAGAATGAGATTATGGGTTTTCTGAGGAAGCTATTTTGTGAGGTTACTTTGGTATTCGGACTGACCTGCTCTGTATTCGCGGCAAGTGGATCTGAAAATTTGTGTCTATATGCACGCGCCAAAGCCCCGATCGTGTCCATGCCAAAGATTATAAATTTCACAAAACAGATTGTCGATGATCCTCACTTCGATGCCGAAATTGCGATTTTTGCTTCTGCATTCAGACATCCAACTTATGAAGGGTTATCGAAGAAAGAAAATATCGGGGTCTTTTTCTTTTACAAAGCTGGAGAGCCGTTGGAGTATGTGATAGTTGCGAAATTTAAGAAAAATAGCCCATTGAAAAATGATCTTATCGCAAGCGGGCTACGAATAAAGGATATAGCTAGGTGGTCATTTATCGCCAGAAATGCGGATATCTTGGACAGATTGGCTACCCAAGAACTCGTACAAATCACCGAAAAAGATCTGAAATCTGATTTCGAAGTTTGCCCTCTTCTCAATCGGTTATCCGAAAATCTTAACGTCGACACGGTTAATCAAATTTTACAACTAAAAGACGAAAAATCTATCAAACAGCTTCGATTCGTGCTTCATACGATCCGTGATGAAATCGATGAATTGCGTAAGCTCACAATTTCTGCATATTTAGATGACGATGAAACGAGACTCGACGTGCGCATAGATGCTAAGCCAGGCTCGGAGATCGGTGAGTGGTTCTCTGCAGATGCAGGAGGGACGATAAACATTCCACAGTGTACCTTCAAGACAGCCCCATTAACTTCAACATTTTCACGCATTGATATCAATAGTTACCGGACATTCGCAACTAGATTGTGGCACAAATTACTAAAGAATTCTGACTTAACAAAAGTAGATATCAAGATCCAAAGAACAATTGATGATCTTGATGAATTTGCGAAAAAAGCTAATGGACAAAGTGCGCATTACTCTTTTGCAGGTAAAGATGATGAAAAGGATACCTTGCTTCTGATATTCAACGGATTGTTTGATGATGCTTATGTGAAACGTGTTTGCTGTGAAGTTTTGCCAAATATTGATTCAAAATGGAAATGTACGTTGAGTACCCCATTGAGGTATAGTGATTGTAATATCTTCCAAGCTAATCACTCCGATAAACCTACATTATACGTATGCGCATGCAAAAATAATTTAGTTATCTGCAATGACGAAGATACAATAAAAGCCGCTGTAGATAATAT
>JAIDVZ010000093.1 GCA_029059365.1 Opitutales bacterium
CTTCTGTTGTGTCGCATCGCGTCATAATAAAGCTCTGAAATAATGTTGGCATTGTCTGCACAACCATTAATTGTTTCAATGAAACCTCTTTGGTTTTTCGAGAATATTTCAAGCTTATTATTGAATTTATTGATGCAACGAGCAAATACACAACTGATGATTCTGTACAATGCATTTGAGATGGATATTGGTCTCCAGTTTGCTGGATCATTCACATCATTCTTCTTATAGATGAGGTTCATGTTGGAACGTTTCCATCCCATTGGAACACGTCCTGCGTTAATGATGATCTTGATTAAAAGATGAATCATGTTAACGCTGTCTGTTTTGGCCAACTTATAAATTGAATAATCGATTCCGTCTGGCCCGGCAGCTGAATCATATTTTCTTGTTGAAATAACCTCATCAATAAGTTTCTTGTCAAGCACTGAAAGCATAAAGTCAGTTCTGTCAACATCTGAGAAACAGTTGTTGAGAGAGAAGATGCCATCTTGATCGTCAGGTGTGAAAACATCGATTCCTTGTTGGAACGATCTCGAAAAATAATCGCACAATGTATTTTGATCGATTAAGCATTCTGGATTCTCTCTTGCAAGAATAAAGTTATTCAGTGTTCTTTTAGGATTGTCAGAATAACTGTTTCTAATTCTTTCAGCTTGACGGTTCGCCGCTTTAATTCCCATTTCACTCTTGATAAGTTCATTAATTGTAGTTTCAATCCATTCACCAAATCTAGTGGAACATTGATTATTGTTGTTGACAATTTCATCAGCAATCAGAAACGTATCAGTAGTTCCAAAAAGTTTAGCTCTGTCCTCATTTTGAATGAGTGAGATGTTTCTGATAATTCTGGATTTGATGTGATTAGCTTCACTTTCAGATAGTCCATCATCATGATTGTTGATCTTGTCAATGTCAGCGGCTAGTTTGCTGAGCATTTTAGTCCTCATTTGAATAGATGTGATTTCTTCATGGATTTTGTTTATCCATTGAGATTTCTTCTTCTTCTTGTAGATTCTATCCGGATTTAGATTGAGCTTGATTGCTATGTGCATTCTAATTCTGTGTAGCATCTCTTCAAAAGCTCCTTCAAAGATAATCCACTTCAAGTTGTTATCTTCAATGTCAAGTGAATCCGGATTGAACTCCTCAATGAGAGGGATGAGTTCATATTTGAATAAATCAGCCAAACCTTGAGAGATGAGCTTTCTTTTGTCTCTATCCAGTTTTGGTAAGCAGACAATTTTTCTATCCTGCGCTTCTCTGTACCATTTAAGGCCTTGTGAGATTTTTTGATTCAACAAATCAATGCCTGAGATATTTTGAGAACTAGAAGAGGAATTCCTGTTGTCATGCGGGCTCTGATTAATAGTAACATTTCGATTAACATAAGGTGATCTGGAAGTTCCACCAAATCTCGGTGTTCTTCTTCTTATATTTTGTGTATGAGCTATCTCAGAATTGTTGTTGGAATTACTAGAGTAAACCGACAGAGAAGGAGAAAAGTGAGACTGTTGAGGAGGAGATTGATTAAGAGTATGACTATCTGTAGCACCATTTTCTTGGCTAATGTCGGAACTATCGGAGTGAGATGGGTGGGCA
>JAIDVZ010000094.1 GCA_029059365.1 Opitutales bacterium
TTATACGGTGATGCCAGCGATGACCCAAGCAAGAGCATTGCAAGCAATAGGGTAACATTTACAAACGAGACCAAGGACGGTACAACAACACTAGGCTCGATCAGCGTATCAAGTGTGGCTGCCAATATAAAGTTCGATGATGATGTATTAGCTGCTGACAATGCTACTGATCTTAAGAAAAAATCATTATTGACTATAGATTTCCAAAATGAGCCAACGGTCGATGTACCTGAGATAGATGCAGCTAAGAAAGCACATATTTATGCAAAAAATACAAATGGTTCCGCAACAGCGTTGCAGTTAAGTGACAACGTGAATCTGAAATTTACCGGAAGTTCCGCATTGTTCCCTGAGCTTTCTGTAGAGAATTTAGCCAACCAAAAGCGGGCAGGAATATTTGCATATAGTAGTAAGGATGATAAAGCATCTGTAGGAATCGATGTTGGTAGTACAACTGGTATAGGAGATGGCATAACAACATTCGATCGTGAAATCATATTCGAAGTCCCAACGGAGATATACGCAAAGATAGAGGGCAGTTATTACGTTGCCGCAGCTGCGATTGGGCAAGCAAGAGGAGAAGGTATAATATCGCTAGATAGCAACATTCGATATGTTATTGCTAATAATAATGAATTTGTATCTTCTTCTTCTTCTTCTTCTTATAGTGCCTCTACGGTGATAGGGGCCGCTAGTGGGGATAGCAGTTCAACCGTGAGAGGGAATAATGTATTTGACATTGGGACCAACAGCCTGTTCGCATCTTCTTCTTCTTATTATTATAGTGCCTCTACGGTGATAGGGGCCGCCAGTGGGGATAGCAATTCAACCGTGAGCGGGAACAATGTGTTTGACATTGGGATTAACAACCTGTTCACATCTTCTTCTTTTTCTTCTTCTTATAGTGCCTCTACGGTGATAGGGGCCGCTAGTGGGGATAGCAGTTCAACCGTGAGCGGGAATAATGTGTTTGACATTGGGACCAACAACCTGTTCGCATCTTCTTCTTTTTCTTCTTATAGTGCCTCTACGGTGATAGGGGCCGCTAGTGGGGATAGCAGTTCAACCGTGAGCGGGAATAATGTGT
>JAIDVZ010000095.1 GCA_029059365.1 Opitutales bacterium
TTGAAAGACAATCTCGCGGGCAAACCGAAAATTTTAAGGGAATATTTTTGAAAAATTTATAGATATTTGGGTAAATTTTCCCGACTTGCTTTACTCACCGTCATCCCCTATCGCTCCAACTGGGCAGCTGTCCATGGCTTCTATACACTGATCAATCTCAGTATCTGACACAGGTTGCTTAATAACTTTGGAATGGCCATCATCATCTCGGGCAAAAAAATCAGGTGCTATATCGCGGCATAAATCACAATCAATACAGGACTTATCGACATAAAACTTCCCCGGGACATTACTTTTGCACTTATCTTTTAAGTTTGCCATACCCTGCAATTAAAGCGGTCGAAGACCTTAAGTCAACACGGAGTTATAAAAATTTTCATAAAACATTTTTATTGCAAGCTTGCTGAATTCTTTTCTAATCGGCGTGTGTGCTCGGGTGGTGGAATGGTAGACACACACGTTTGAGGTGCGTGTGCCTTACGGCGTATGGGTTCAAGTCCCATTCCGAGCACCAAAGCTTTAATTCAGTCTGAGGAATTTTCAAAATTTACGAATTTTCCTGCTTCTCTCGGAGATATTTTGCTTAAATTTCTTTCGTAATAGAACATGTACTGTTGCACAATCCCAGCAAAACTTTGAAAGCGTGAAGTATCGAACCTGCCATGATATCTTTTATCAATTATTCGTTTGATCCAAACATCAACCGGAAATGCATCAACTAAGTGTAATCCAAATAAAGCGATACAATTGGCGACCTTTTCACCAATTCCCGGGAAAGTTTTTAGATATTTTATCGCATCACGACATGGAAGTTGCCTTAATCTAGAAAGTTCTAGATCACCATTTTCAACCGTACGTGCAGTGTTCAATATATACTTTGCACGATATCCAAACCCAAGTGAGCGATAAAATTCTTCTGAATGTGCAGCTAATGTGCCCGAAGATGGAAATTGATGCCCATACGGGGCACATAATTTTTCAATAATTTGCTTAATTCTTGAGATATTGTTTTGTTGAGAAGTGATAGCAGTAATTATCATCTCCCAAAGATCCTGTTTCAGCATTCTTAAGCCATACCCGTACCGGACGGCAGCTGATAAATACGGGTCTTTCAAAGCAATTATCGCATTTTTTATATCCCCGTAATTTCTTTTCAGGTCGAAATAATCTTCCCAAATATCTGCAAATTCCTCATTTGAACAACTAAATGCAACTTTCTCATCTCCCGGAATTTGCTTAATTTTTAACAATTTACCGAATGCTACCAGTTGCCAAACATGATCTTCCTCTGTCCGATTTAGTCGAAAACATTGGCCAGAATTTGCGATTTGTTCGATAGAAAAGTCGGGGATGTTTTTCTCAATCATTACGATGTAAGCTACACTGAAAAGGATGTTATCCAAACAGCAAGCTCAAATTGAGTCACAGTGCTAGGTTTGCCAATTTACAGGTATAGGGATGAGATTATTTTCTACCGCATTACCCATGTCAAAGTATAGCCCATCGTGTATGGCCAAAAACATCCCACCGTTGATGGCACCTTCCAAAATCGTTCTTTGTTTTTTATCGTTTTTGTTATATTCTATGGCTCCGTTTTTTTTCGAAGCTTTGAACCGAGTTGGAATACTTTGTCCAGGAGAATACACTTCATAACATTCTGGATGCCGGTTCATTTTCTCCGCATATGCGATAATAACCGATACGCCTAATATATCCGCGATATATTTAAATGATTCAGGTGGTATCTGCTCATTTCTAATCGTTTTTATAAGAATAATCATGAGTTCAATCGCGGGCCGGAGAGCTTCATCGATCCCATACATACCGCATAATTCACTTGCGGCTTCTTCAAGTTGTTGTGCATTTTCGATACACATCCCATTTGTAAAAAAAGTTTGCACTATTTCCCATAAATTTTCCGACTGAGATCTGGTCCCAGTGAGAAAGATTTTTATTTCAGATACTATCCTTTCAGCTAAAATGCTACGTAAATTCCTTATTTTATCATTGGAAATTGGTTTAGCATCCAGTCGATTGGTATTTATCTGTTCATTGCGCCCGCCATTCGTAAGAAATAGAGAGAACAATATACCTCCCAAGTCGCTTTCATGGGCACTTAAAAAGTTATCAAGATTAGATTTGTCTATTTTCTCCTCAGGCCCCATGCGCATAGCTCGCACAAAGTTTTTGTTACTGATGGTTATTTGATAAAAGCCTATCGTGTTAGGATCGAAATCAGAATCTGTATTGGCGATATTAGTTTGCCTGACATGTAGGGTTGAGTCTTCAGGCACCGAATTGGCTGAATTAACGTTTTTAACATCTGTTTTAGCAGCATGGAACAGTTTTGCCTTCTCAGGTAAAACCTTTCTATTAGGGGAAGTAATATCACTATCATTACCCACATTCATGCTCATAAGGAT
>JAIDVZ010000096.1 GCA_029059365.1 Opitutales bacterium
GGAGAAAAAATGAGAGCCATAAAAGCCATGAAAAACCTAGCCTGCGACAGCGCCAAAAAGGTAATGTCTGGCGTTCGTACTGCCGTAAGTCACTTTATATCAAGCGATACTTCGGATCAAAAAACACCCATTACTAAGCTAGAAGATAGGGTTGAAACAAGTGTAAATGATTCTGGGGCAACACAATGCTCTACGGAAAACTGCCCCCTTTCCTCATATGAGAAAGCAATTTTAAATAATTGGGGAACAATAAAGGATCACAAAGCTTTAGCCTGCATGTTGTCTTTAGCTCAAATCCTCTTGACAGTCGGGTTAACAACGAAACTAAATTTTACGTTAGCAGAATACGTAGCTAACTATGCGCCAGAAAGTGTGCTTTCTTTTCTGAAATTAGACTGTGCAAACTGTGGAATGACATGGGAGGCTATTATCTTATCGCTTACTTTTGCCGGTTCAATGTCCACTTCCTACGTTCCAGCAGCTATAATATTCGCTTGCTTATCTAAAACAAATAACGCAGAAGCGCAAAAAATAATGCAAAAATTTAAAAAAATATCTTCCGATATTACCAAATATGCCTTAACAATAGCTGCAATCAGCACATGTTCATTATTTTTGGACGATATAGGGCGCGCTTTATATAAAGCTGTATTTGGTACATTTAACAGCGGTCTAAATCTTCTATCTAAGACGTTAGGTATCATGACTAACGGGGTAAATTCTCTTTCAAATTTCATAAAAAATACATCTTTCAAGAAAATTTTAAACGCGACATTTGATACGATGTCAAATGCAACAAAATCTTGCGGAAACAAGATAGTTACGTTAAAGAATGCGGCTTTAGACTATTTTGTAAATATTGTATCCAAAAGATCCACATTAGGATCAGCAGTTGCATCTAAGTGTGGTGAATTTACGTTGAATGGAGGGGAAATGTTCAATAAAGCTACAAAAGGATCAGATTTTGTGACAAATCTTGAAGAAAAAATAACTCATGAAGAAATTGTCCATATGAATAAATGGATAAAAAAGTTATATTCTGCGATGGATCCTGTGATGAATTTTATGGAAAAAATTTCAAAAATAACCCCTGAGGAACTTGTACGTATGACAATAAATATGCCATTTGATGTGATAAAATTCTGTGGCGATACGCTTGTTAAAGTAGAAACTGCAGCTCTGGATTGTTTTGCAAATATTGCGGGCAAAACTGTAACATTAGGGTCGGCAGGTTTGTCCAAGTGTGGCGAATTCGCATTGGGTGAATGCAAATTCTTTTTAAATCTCACCAAGGATTTAGCCCCGTGGATTGCTAAAACAGCGATTACAGCTCCGTTTTACGTGTTAAAAACGGTAGGCAGTACAGCAGGTAATATGGCTACAGGTTTTGTTGGACATTCTTTAAGCGGCTGGAAATACGCACTTGGGATATAATAAAGGTATCTAATGCGATAAAGCGAATGTGGAAAATTTTAAAGACAAAGGCAGAATTGAGAGCAAACAACGTCGCCGATAACCACGTTTTTAGCTCGATATTTTGCTAATGTTAATTTTGTAAAAAACATAAAAATTTTCCACAAAATATTTGACTTTCTCTAATCTGTCGTTTGTCATGTAAATGCCTGCTGAAACACAGAGAAGTCATGTTTTTGTCTATAAAAAATACTATTAGTTCGATGTTTGGCGGTACTTCTTGCACCGCATCCAATGCACCCGAAATTTCCCATTCAACAGCCCAGGAAGGCATATCACATGTGCAAGACGGCCATGTAAGTGATTTCCGAGTTTCTAGCCAAGTACCGCATCAATCCATTAATGATCGCCAAGTCGTTAATCCAAGCTCGATTGGTTTTGAGAAAGTAGCTAAATTTTTCGGGAAATCTTTTGCGGTGCTTGAAGCGATCGTAGCCGTCAATGAATTTCCAAAGGCAAGAGCGGTAAGGATAGCGATTAATGCGGCACAAAAAGCGGCATCAACCGCCACACCTAACCCTATTTATGATGCCATATTGTCCTTCGTTCCTGAGCTTTCGTGTGTGATCGTTTTGTGCGCATCGGTCGCTGCTTTTGTATATTTATCGAAGGAACAACCACAGAAACGGCATCATCACCATTCACATCACGTAGAACCAGCACATCAGCCTACACGTGCTACCCGGGAAGGATGGGTACGCCTAGGCGATATAATGACCGACGAGGAAAGGATGGCTGAAAGGCGTCGCATCCAGGCCGAATTGGCTAGACTTCACCTTCAAGATGCTCAGGCGCCGGAGGCGCCATCGGCTACACCAAGCGATATAACAGATTACACAGGGCCGAACACACCATACACATTTAACCTGCATGGATCATTCACCATAGGTGTGAAGCGCCAATAAAAGGACCCGTACGCGGGACATCATAAGCTAGTTGCAGGACTAAAATTTCTCGATTCAATAGCGATGATCTGTCTATTTTTCAACCTCCACGGTCGATGTAATGAACAAATCTCGCATTTGTTTATCGGTTGGCTGTGATGGCGCTTGTGTCATCAAGTCTTGTCCACGCTGAGTCTTCGGAAAAGCAATAACATCCCTAATACTCGATGTCCCGCAGATAATTGCGGCGAGTCTATCTAAACCAAGAGCGATCCCACCATGTGGAGGAGCACCGTATTTAAATGCGCGCAGCATATAACCGAAACGGGTATCCACAACATCGTTTGGGATCTGCAAAATATCCTTAAAAATTATCTCCTGTACATCAGGCTGATGAATTCTGATACTTCCACCTCCGATTTCCATACCATTCAGGACGATATCGTAATGTTGGCCACGAACAGCATGTGGGTGCGTTTTTAATATCCCGATATCTTCCGGGACAGGTGCAGTAAATGGATGATGCGTAGACACATATCGGTTCTGTTCAGGATCGAACGTCATAAGTGGAAAATCTACAACCCACAGGAACTTGAAATCATCCTTTGCAATTTTTAAAATATCATGCTTAATGGCGAGATCACGGCATTCCAGCCTCACACGTCCAAGGATATTGCACGATTTTTCCCATTCACCAGCCGCAAAGAATACGATATCTCCATCCTCGATTTGTAAACGTTCGCGGAGAATATTTTTCTCATTTTCGTTTAAGAACTTCAAAATCGGCGATTTCCATTGCCCATTTTCGGCTTTTATAAAAGCCAGCCCCTTTGCTCCCATTACCCGTGCCGCATCCTCAAGTTGTTTCATCTCCCCTTGCGACAGACAAGCGAGCTTGCTGGCATTAAACGCTTTAACCACGCCGCCATTTTTGATGGCCTCTGCAAACACCTTAAATGCGGAATCTTTGAATATCTCGGAAAAATCCTGAATAATCATATCGAAACGCATATCTGGCTTGTCTGAACCATATTGATTCATGGCATCCTTAAATGGCATGCGCAAAAATGGGGTTTTAAGCGTGATACCCAACGTGTCCTGCCATACAATCGTCAGCATCCCCTCAATAAGTCCGTAAATGTCTTCACGGTCGATGAATGACATTTCGAGGTCGATTTGGGTAAACTCTGGTTGTCGGTCTGCGCGCAGATCTTCGTCACGAAAACAGCGGGCAAGCGAATAATAACGCTCCACTCCAGCAACCATAAGCATCTGTTTATATTGCTGCGGAGATTGAGTAAGTGCATATGCCATACCGGGATTCAAGCGACTAGGGACCAAAAATTCGCGTGCGCCCTCAGGTGTGGTTTTGAACAAATACGGCGTCTCAATTTCCAAAAAGCCATTAGCGTCTAAATAGTTACGTACAGCATGTGCAATTTTATGCCGAAGTAACAATCTTCTATAACTTGCACGACGACGCAAATCCAAGTATCTATATGTCAATCGTAGGTCCTCGTTAACCTGTTCAGCTTTAGCGTCTTCCATCGGGAATGGTAGCGGCTCACAAATGTTATGGATGACAATATCTTCCGCAATCACCTCTATCATACCGGTTGAAAGTTTCTCATTAATTGTTTCATCAGGACGACGCTCAACATGTCCAACAATCTCAATCACCGATTCATCACGTAAAGAATGAATTTCGCTAAATTTTTCGCATTTTGGGTCCAAAACAATTTGCGTAACTCCCTCTCTATCACGTAGATCAATAAAAAAGAGCCCTCCATGATCTCGGATCGATTGTATCCATCCAATAAGCCGAACATGTTGACCGACATGCTCCTCACGCAACTCACTGCAATTATGCGTCTTCTTCATAAAACCGGTATTCCTTCAACAGATGTCTGACGGATAAAGAAAATTCTTGATGCTAGCAAGTTTTTCTTAATGTAGAAGTAGGGAATATTTTGGAATGACTAGGAATTTTGATCATAAAAGAGAAAATCCGATAATTAATATCAGCTTCAATATCGTCATTCCATCCATTATCATGACAAAATTTGATGACTGGTTCTCTCTCGATCCAACAATTGCACTGGTATTGGCGCTAATGTTTCCATTGGGATATGGACTATTCGATCTATACCAAAAACGCAAATGGAACATATTCTCGTGTGTCGGATTTTTCAGTATATTAATAACCGGTGGAATCGGATTGTTGAAGTTACCAAGCGAATGGATACCTATCAAGGAAGCAGCGGTACCATCGATTTTTTGTACATTTATTTTGCTATCACTATTTGATAAGCGCACATTGTTAGAGAAGTTTTTGTTCAATGAGGGATTATTAAATGCAGAATTGGTATATTCGCGCGTGCAAACTGAACATCAAAAACGTGCGTTCAAATCAACCATGCAAGTGGCAACTGTGATATTAGCTGCATCGTTCGTAATAAGTGCAATATTAAATTACGTCTTAGCTAAGCTCGTCGTACATAGCGCAACAAATTCTCCAAATTTTACAAAAGAGCTAGGGAATATGCTCGCGCTGAGCTATCCAGTAATCGTTTTCCCATGCACGATCATACTATACGGCATGTTATACTACATCATTCGACGGATCCGTACGTTATCGGGGCTGACTACCAGCGAAATATTGGACATTAAATAAATCTTACTTTTACTTAGACCCAATGTACCCGCTTAGACTGGAGAGCGGCGCAAATTTACGATTTTTCGCAATAATACAGCCAGGGTTTAGGACAGAATTACACCCGATTTCTACATAATCTCCAAGTATCGCCCCAAATTTTCGTCGACCAGTTTCAATTTTTTCACCATTGATAGAAATTTTTATATCGGCTTGATCGAGCCTGAGATTGGCTAAAATGACCCCAGCACCAAGGTGAACATGATTGCCAAGTATCGAATCACCGACATAATTGAAATGCGGGACCTGGACATGATCGAGCAAAATCGCATTCTTTATCTCCGTGGAATTACCAATCATACAGTTTTTACCGATCATCACATTTCCGCGCAGATATGCGAATGGTCGAATCTCTGTGTGTGCACCAATATACGTCGGGCCTTGAATAACGCACATCGGGGGTAATTTCGCAGTTTTGTGAATAAATACTGAATCATCAATTACGCACCCAACGGGATAGTCTGAACGCAGCATGATCTCCTGAGAACCCGACAACATCGCCACCGCATCGGCAATATTATCCAACCAGGCCACCGGAAATTGATCATTGCAAAAAAATTTGCGATATAACACACTATCAGGTAGGTCAAAAAACTGATCAGCGCTGATGCTCATTCAAATTTCTCTCTGATCTTCTGAAAAAATCCCACCTGTTTGTCAACGGATAATCCACTAGCAGCAGCAAATTTTTCCAAGCTTTCGCGTTGCTCCTTGCTCAAACGTTTCGGGACCTCAATCGCGACACGGACATACTGATTACCACGATTTTTGGTGTTCATGTGCACCATGCCTTGATTTCTCATCCGTAGGACCGCCCCGGATTGCGTACCCGCTGGTACCTTGAGGGCACACTTTCCATCAATCGTCTCAACCTCAATTTCGCCGCCCAATGTAGCGATCACGAATGGTATACTTTTAGTACAATATAGATCATCCTCATGTCTCTCAAATACCCGATTCTCAGCTATTATAACCGCAATATAGAGATCACCAGATGGACCACCGTTCTGTCCAGCTTCACCATAACCAGGCAGTCTCAATTTCATACCACTCATGATACCCGCAGGAATTTTAACTTTCGCTTTACTCTCCCCGACTGTCGCACCACTACCGCCACATACTTTACACGGATGTTCAAGTATCGTACCTGTTCCACCACATCGCGAACAGGTCTGTTGCATATGAAAAAATCCCTGGCTGATGGAGACATACCCAGCTCCATTACATGTCGGACAGGTCGTGCGCTTCGAATTACCTTCTGCACCGGTGCCTCTACAAGCGGAGCATTGTACATTACGATGATACTTTATCGTTTTTTCGATACCTGTAAACGCATCTTTCAACGATATTTGCAGATTATATATCAGATCACTCCCACGGGTTGCATGTGGTTGCGATGCACGTGTACGCGAGCGCCCCCCAAACCCAAAAAGATCGCCAAAACCACTATTCCCAAATACTTCACTAAAGATATCAGACGCATCACGGAAGTTCCCGCTATAGGAGTATCCACCACCGGAACTACGCCCGCCGGAATCAAACGCAGCTGACCCATAACGATCATAAGCCGCACGTTTATCCGGATCATGCAGGACCTCGTACGCCTCCGAAATTTCTTTGAACTTTTCCTCAGCTCCTTTGTCCCCAGGATTCTTGTCAGGGTGATACTTTATGGCCATCTTGCGATATGCCTTCTTAATATCGTCCTGAGATGCACTGCGCGACACTCCCAAAGTCGAGTAATAATCTTCCTTACCCATGCCTTAAACCTGTTGTTTCGTTGATACCACTACCGCTGCCGGGCGGATCAAATGGTCGCGTATCTTATACCCTTTGCGCATAACAAGCAATACAACATTTTCTGGCTGTGACTCAGAATATTCCCTGCGAATACAATCATGCTCGTGCGGGTTAAATGGCTGATTTATCGGATCGATAACCGTAAGTCCGTAAGTGCTCAAGATTCCTTTGAGTTGCTCAAATATCATCTTAAATCCAGAGAGCACATTATCGACATTGGCCTGTACAGCTGACTGCAAACCAAGCCCAAAATGATCCAGTATCGGCAACAAGTCCTCCACGATCGCGCTCGTCACTGAAATTCGCATTTCTTCACGCTCTCTTTGCACACGTTTCTTGAGGTTATCCAGGGAAGCGAGCGCTCGCATATGTGCGTCGTGTTCCTCAGCCAACTTGTCCTGTAAGTCCTTAATTAAATCACCATTCTCCGAATTTTTAACATCCTTGTGACCTTTCTGGGCATCTACATGTGTGCCCTCAGTCTCATTTTTGCTTGGATGACGAGCATTGTGTCTTTTATGATCCATAGTTTTGTATAAAAAGATTAGCAAATTTTATGCCAAAGCAAGTCCCAATATGCAGATATTTGGCTCATTCTCTGAAAATCATCCGCAAATCTTTAATCCTATTTTGTTCTTGCTTTCCGATGTTCCGATTTTGTATAAAAATCTCTGGTTGGGTCGCGATTGGTGATCGATCCGATGAACCCCGCCAGGTCCGGAAGGAAGCAACGGTAGTCAGGTAATCTCACGCAATCGATGCACTCAGCCTTTAATCTCTAGAACCAAGAGCTACCCTTCTGCACACCACTGTTTTCGCATCTTTAGTCTGAGATTTTTCAAAAACATGTAACTTAACGCGCTAAACTTGAACTAAAATTCAATACGCTTGAAACAATACTTAGCGTCAAAATCGCCACTAACGAAAATGCAAATAACAGCGCGATAACCGATATACAGGTGATCAATTTCTTTAAAAAATTGTCCAATCGATTTTCACAAATGATAGCCACGCTCGAAAATGCATCATCTAAATGCCCAGTTTTTTCACCAACTGCTAAAATATCACACACCGATCCATCAATTATCCCAAATTTTTGCAGCGCATGCGACACCGAAACACCGTCCAGTATCGATGCTTGCGCCTCTTTGTACTGCTGTTTAAAAAAATCGTTACCGACAGCATCAACTGGCATCTTCATGGCCAAAGCAATGTCTATCCCGCTAGATAGTAATCCAGATAGCATGTTCGTGATAGTGACCTGCAAATACAACATCTCAAGCTTACCAGTTATGGGTATTTTTAACTTCATGTGATCTGCCAATAGACGCAGGTTAGGGCGCTGGTATAGTATTCGATAAATTATGAAAAAAACCACCAAAACTAAGAGCATCATCCATGAATCACGTACTATCCAATGTGAACCCGTGATTAATAAACGTGTCGCAAGTGGCAATTGACCACCCAGATTATACATCATATTTTCCACACTCGGAACAAGATAAAACATAAACAACCCGATCACACACAGGGAAATTACACAGATCAATAACGGGTAGCTCAAGGCAGTTGCCAGGTGTTTTTTTAGCTCTATTTTTCGGTGCAAAATTTTTACAACATTCAAAACTGCATGTGGTAAATTCCCAGTCACATCTCCTATGTTTAAAATACATAATATATTTCTAGACAAGGAGTTACAAAAC
>JAIDVZ010000097.1 GCA_029059365.1 Opitutales bacterium
TATTTGTAACATTCTTGCCGTTATGTATATCTAAGACTGCTTTCCCTAGCAATTCACCAATATTTAAAATTGTAATTTTCGGACAATTATGGAAGCGGTGAGATTTACTGGTCGAATTCGTTGTTATCAACTCATCAACATTCCCCTGTTGCAAGCGTAAATATCCATCTTCTGTCAAAAGACAATGTGTTACGATGGCTCTCACGCTACGTGCTCCAGCACGTTTCAATAATTTCGCAGCTTCATCAAGCGTATTAAATGTAACACACATATCATCCGTCAGCAAAATATCTCTTCCCGATACATCGCCTGTTATATTCAATGCTTTCACGCAATTGCCATTTATCCTGCGTTTGACTACAACCCCAAAATCGCAATGTAAAACATCCGCGTAAGCTACTGCCATTCTTGTTCTTCCCAAATCCGGCGCGCAAACAACCAAGTCATGGGTTGTGTTATTTTTTAAATGTTTAACAAACAGTGGTAACGCGAATAGGTGCTCTACTGGAGTATCAAAAAATCCAGCAATTTGCTGCGAATGTAAATCGAGGGTTAATACCCTATCCGCTCCCGCTGTAGTGAGTAAATTAGCAATCAGTTTTGCAGTTATTGGTACATGTAGTTTATCTTTTCTATCTTGTCTCGAATATCCAAAAAATGGTAGCACAGCCGTAATTCTACCCGCAGATGCACGACGAGCAGCATCAATCATGATAAATAGCTCCATGTAGTTCTGATTCGCTGGAAAATCACAGGACTGTATAATAAAAACATCATCGTCTTGTATATTGGTGTTTATAACTACCGAACTTTCTCCATCTGGAAAGGAGCTGATGGAAGCATCACACGGATGTACCTTTAAAAAATCGCAAATATTTTGCACTAATACTGGATTAGACTTGCCAAAAAGTATTTTTATGTCTTTTTTTGCCATGGAAAGTTTATGCGTCGATTAGTCAGTAATTAAAGGTTTAACTTGTATAGTCGATGTTATATTTGTTGAGCTTTATTTCTTGCGCTTTCCAAAAAAAGCCCTACCATTCGGCAAATTGTACGACAGCGAATCATGAGTAGCGAACATCTGCTTAAAGTTTTATCCGGTAATCATCAAGGAGCAGAAGTGATCCTTGGCAACGAATCTGTTGTTGTTGGAAGCGGAGAAGATAGTGATATAGTGCTGACAGATTCGATGATTAAAGAGCATCATGTTAAAATCACATTTTCCGATGATGGAACAGTGATTCAGCCATTAGATGGGCAAGTATACATCGATGGGAAACTTGTCAAAGATGAAGAGCAAACGGCCACCGATTTTCAATTCGTCACAATCGGTAGTACACATATTATTTTTGGACCAGCAAATGAACCTTGGCCAAACCTATCGGCAAACGATGCTCCCGCTATTGAATCCTCCGATGAGATCAAAGCTCCTGAAAATTCCCCTACCGAACAACCAGAGACCACAGAAGTTGCAGAAGACGCCATAGTGCAGAAATCTTCTATAAAAAATGGTCACACAAAACGAACATGGATCATCGGCATCAGTACAGCGTTTGTCTTTGCGTTTGCCCTCTCATTATTAGTATTCTTATCACTGTTTTCAGATGAAAAACAGATAAATGAATCTCCGGATATTAACCGATTAATCAGCAACGAGATCCGCAGCATAGGACTCACCGATACGATAAGTGTTGATTATGATGGACAAACATACACAGTATCCGGGTATACCGATACCAATAACGAACTTTCAACCCTTCGGACATCGTTACCAAAAATCTCCCCAGCCATAAAGCTTCGACTTTATAGTGAGGAACGAATCACATCCGAAATTCAGGATTTAATGGTGTCCATACCATCAAACCCTAAGATATCATGTGTAAGACCAGGGGTTTTTGTAATCAGTGGATACGTGTATGACAAAGAGGCTTGGGAAAAAATTCGCCAGCGTATATTAGACGATATACCTGGTATTGTGGATATCCAGGATGAGGTTATTCTCCCATCAAAAGCAGCAAACCTCGCTAAGCCAATACTTACACGATATAAACTAACCGGAAAGGTTGTTGTTTTGCCACAAGAAGATAGCTTAGTAATTGGAGGTTTAGTCGCGTCTGATGAGGAAGAAAATTGGAAACTTGCTAAAATCCAACTCGAACGGACATATGGTCCAGATGTGCCACTACAGTTGTTCGTTAAAGTCAGTGATCCAGAAGTTATAAAACGTCAATATTTTGGCAGTGAGATTGATAGTATATCTATCTGCGAAAATGGTCTCAACTGGATCGGATTTAAAAACGGCACGCGTTATATGGAGGGAGCAACACTGGCAAATGGCTATACCATAAAAAGCATTACTCCGGAAACCATCACACTCACCAAAAATACGCAAGAAGTAATTTTAAAAATAGGAGATATTCAATAATGGCGCTGGATGGCAAAAAGCGACTTATCATGGTGGATATGGAGCAAAAATTGCTCGATGATAAGTCTGGTGCATACCGTCGCGAGCTACTAAACAAATTGAGAGGATACGAAAGCGATATCAACAGCCTGATTGGGGATGGTATCGATCCAGAAAAATTCGCAGCATATGATAAACTCAAAAAAGCAATCAAAGAAGCCGTACAGGTGATTGAAAAATTTCGTTAATGCCAGTGCTCGCTCTAATTCTTAGTAACCGAAAATTTCCCCTTACCTATAAAC
>JAIDVZ010000098.1 GCA_029059365.1 Opitutales bacterium
CATCAGGAATGTTATTTTCATTTTCACTGTTTTCGTCAGAAACAGCATCTGTACCATGGCTATTTCTCAAAAATACCGGAATAGATGGATTGATATCATGCACTGCCATCAACAAAGTAAGGTCATTATAATTATTTAATAAGACGCTGTTTTCATACTGACACACACCAATAATCTGCATCGGTTCTACGAATTTTCCATCCCATATGGCATCATATAATTCATTTATCATTTGCCATGACTCAGTATCTTCTTCACGTATGCCAACCAACTCCTTGGTGAAGGTAAACCAAGGCCTGTTTATTTCGTAATTTAATGTATCAACATCATACAGCGCCTTTTCATTATCTTCTCCTGAACTGACATCACAGCATCCCATAAGCGCATATGCTACAAAATGCCCCATTTCATGAAAAATTGTCAATAAATTATCTATGTTGTACAGATTTCCTTCCTTATCCTCACGAAATTTACCTAACCTAAAGCAATTCCGAATTTTACCATTAACAGAAGATCTATAGATATTAAACTGGGCATCTTCACTATCGTTCTCTAAAAGAACACCAATTTCACTATCGCTACAAAAAAATTTTCTAACGATGATTAATAATCCTAGATACTCTCTTATGATGGACGATTTGGTGAAATGTTCCAAAAGGTGACGAAGTTTTTTGATAAAATTTTTAGTTTCCGTCTCTTCAGCTTTTTTTACTTCTTCATAAATACTACCATCAAATTCGCTACACTTAAAATCCCGATCAAGCGTTTTTGCCAAATGTAATGAATCTATATTCGGCTTCGAATCTTTGGGATAAACATTGCTTTTATCATCGATATAAACGTCAAAATTTTCGCAAGGCTCTTTCAATACGAGATATTTTTCACCTGAATTAACGGTTAAAATAGACTCCATTTTATCGAAAGGAATTCCAACTCTCTTCTTACATGATCCATAAAAATTTACATTTTTCCCGAAAAATACAGTTAAAAACTCTTCGATCAAAGCATCGTTTTCATTTTTTGACACTAAGCCTAAAACAGAATCCACACATTCCATTTTAGTTTTCTTTTCGTCTTCCGTGAGACGTCCCAGACTAATCAAAGTATCCCACCTGTTTTTCAATCCATTTGTAACGCTGTACAAACTCATGCGTTTACACTCCGTTATCTTGTATGAATTGAACGGCACAGGCTCCGAAGTATAATATTGATCTATTGCTTGCAAAATTTGATCATGTCCTTCCTGGGTATCTTCATCCGCCGCGCGCGTTTCCAAAGATTTTGCATCAGTTATCTTCTGCTTATCACAGCAATCCACATCTACTAAGGTATTGGGCACTTGCACTGATACTTTCAAATCTTCGTTCAAAAAAACTGATTTTACTTCATTATCTAGAGGGATTTGAATTTGATGATTTTCTGACTGTATCTCTGTAATTGGTTTGTTAATTAACACATCTACCAAATTTAGCTTTTTATTCATATTGAGCGCAATGTATGCACTAAAGTACACCACAATCAATAACAAAATAAGCTAATTTTC
>JAIDVZ010000099.1 GCA_029059365.1 Opitutales bacterium
CACTCAGAGAAGCGATGGGTTTACCGCGCGGAAAAGCTGGATTGGAGCTTAGTCTAAGTACGATGATTAAGCGCCTTGAGGATAAGCATGCTTCTGAAGAAATTATTGAAACAGTTCGAGAAATCTACGAAATTAGTGAAAAGATTGAGGCAGGGGAGGACTTTACGGAAAATTTGGGGAGCAGACTGACCCGCTATTATGAGGTCATTCGTGTAGTTAATAATTTATTTGGCGGGATTAATTCGCAGAATTAGCTGCTCGAATTTCAAAAGTTTTTACGTGTTTCAAACATTCTGCTTTTATATCGAATAATATCTTCTTATTTTCTGGATCAAAAATAGAAGTAAATTTACATTTGCGTAGATTTATATTAAGCGCATGGTCCGGCACAAATTGTTGGATAGCAAACTTTTTTGCACCATGTAGTTGTTGAGCGATTGCCTTAATATCATCTGCCGCATGAATTCCAGGAACAACGGTTGTTCGGAACTCGTAGTCTATACCGGACGACATGATAAATTGTATAGACCTCTTAATATCGTCGATTTTTGGATTTGTTCCGCAAGCATCAGGATATTTTGGCATGGTATGTTTGATGTCCATTGCAACGAAATCTATCAACCCAGATTGTACGAGATCAATGAGAATATCTGGTCTATCTCCGTTAGTATCAAGCTTGATCAAAAATTTCTTCGAGTCTTCAGCGCCCAAATTTTTTATCTTTTCGATAAAACTTTTCAGATCTTTGTGTATCGTTGGTTCACCACCGCTGATCACCACTCCATCAAGAAATTTTTGTCGAGTAAGCAAATATTCGTAAACCTCTTCCTCTGGGATTGGTTTTTGGAATTGTGCAGGGTCCACTAAAGACGGATTATGGCAAAATGGGCACCGAAAGTTGCATCCTTGTGTAAAAATTACGCAACTAATCTTACCTGGAAAATCAATGAATGAGATTTTTTGGATTCCTCCGATCAACATGATGTTCGCTGTCATCTATTATTGAACGTGATTTTTGGCAACAATTTTTCAGGTGGATTCTTTATGTATGTCTGGTTTGATATTTTCTTTATTTTTAGCTTGAAGTTAGTTGGTTTGGTCGCATGCTGCCACCCAGTTGTGGCACTGTGGCACGTTGCTGTGGTGCATAGTTTATAACCCTTAACCCTTCCGAAAGGAAGAAAGTTTAATATATATGGTCTCTACAGTTATGGAAGAGTTGCTAGCAGCACATCCGATAGAAGCATTAAAGCCCGAGTCGGTGGTTACTGGCGTTGTTACTGAAATTCACGACAATGAGGTTGTGATCGATATTGGTGGTAAATGCGAAGGGGTGGTCCCAGCATACGAGTTCGAGGATTTTGACACCTTAGAAGTTGGTTCAGAAGTTGATGTTTACATCGAAGTTTTGGAAGATAAAAATGGGAACCCTGTCATTTCTCATGATAAAGCACTGCAAAAGAAGAATTGGGAATTGATTATTGAAAATTGTGAAGAAGGTTCGATTTTACCTGGTCGTGTAAAGAATAAGGTTAAAGGAGGGTTGGTTGTAAATATTGGTGTTGATGCATTTTTACCAGCCTCTCAGATTGATACTCAAGCTCCTGTAAATCTCGATCAATATATTGGACAAACTTACGATTTTAAGATTGTTAAAATTAACAAAGAGCGCAAAAATATAGTCATTTCTAGGCGTGAATTAATTGAAGAGGAACGCGAAGAGAAGAGGAGAGCTTTATTAGGTGAAATCAAGGTTGGAGATATTCGCAAAGGTGTCGTTAAGAATATCACTGATTACGGGGTGTTTGTCGATCTCGATGGCCTTGATGGTCTATTACATATTACTGACCTCAGTTGGGGTAGGGTAAGTCATCCAAGCGAAGTCGTGCACGTCGGACAAGAGTTGGATGTTATGATCATCGGTATCGATGCTGAAAAGGAACGAGTTGCACTTGGGTTAAAGCAGACTGTTCAAAATCCGTGGGATAATATTGAGCGTAGGTATCCTATCGGATCTCACGTTAAAGGACGTGTGGTAAATATGGTAGCATATGGTGCATTTGTTGAATTAGAAAATGGTGTGGAGGGTTTGATACATGTCACGGAAATGTCGTGGACGAAGCGTATAAATAAGCCAAGTGAAGTTGTGCGTATCGGAGATGAAATCGATGCGGTTGTAATCGGAATTTCGAAGGAAGATCAGAAAATTGCACTCAGTATAAAGCAGCTTGAGGAAAATCCCTGGGAAATGGTCAAACGTAATTATCCGATCGGAGCTCATGTTCGCGGTAAGGTACGCAATATGACCAGTTACGGTGCTTTTGTTGAGCTCGAAGATGGCATCGATGGTATGGTCCATGTCAGTGATATGAGCTGGACAAAGGTCATCAATAACCCTAATGAATTCCTAAAGAAAGGGGATGAAGTTGATGCAGTTGTTTTGAGCATTGACCCTGAACAACAGAGAATTGCCTTAGGTATAAAGCAATTAACAGATGATCCATGGGTAGAGATCCAAAAGAAGTATAAGATCGGTGCCCGTGTGACTGGTAAAGTGACAAAGATTACTTCTTATGGTGCGTTTGTTAAGCTTGATGATGATATTGAAGGATTGGTACATATCAGCCAGATCAGCGAAGAACATATCAACAAAATCAAAGATGTAATCAAGGAGGGAGACGAAGTTACAGCTCGTGTTATCAAGGTTGACAAAGATGAACGCAGGATCGGACTTTCGATAAAAGCCGCCAATTATGATGAATCGGCATTTGAAGCAGAATTAAAAGCATTTGATAAGATTCGTAGTACAGATGAGCTTGTCAGTTTAAGCAGTATGTTCGATAATTTAAATGTTCATGATAATTCTGATGAAGCTCCGGCTCCTGATAAGGAAAAGGTAGCTGAGAAAGAGGCCACCGAAGAAGTTGTAGCTGAAGAAGTTCCGTCTGAGCAGGAATAATTAATTCGGTTTTTGCAAAAATGAAAGCGCGCCTCTGTTTTAAACGGTGGTGTGCTTTTTATAACCGTAGAATATTGCTGCCTATCGTATCTGAGACCAGCATACCGCGAATAGTTAATTTAATCGTATTTTCAGTTAATTCCGCGAGGCCTTCTTCCATCAATTTTTCGAAAAATTTCACATATTTTTGGAAATTTACTGATGGGAATCTTGATTGTAAATCATGTAGATTGACTCCTTGAAACATCCGTAAGCCGAATATTAATGAATCTTCTACTAATGTTTGTTCATTCAATGCATAGATATCATATCGGTTCGGTTGTTTTTTTTGTATCCCTTCGCTCCACAATTTTAAGGATGGAATGTTTGTGAACCTTCTATTTTTAAACTGTGAACTCGCGGATGGCCCATATCCTATCCAGTCCTGCATTTCCCATGTGTGGATGTTATGGATACTAGCACATCCGGGCTTACAAAAGTTTGAAATTTCGTAATGCTCATATCCGTGATCTTTGAGAAATTGGTCAGTTAAGGTAAAAAATTCTATTTCCCTCTCCTCGTTTTGGATAGCAAGTTTATTTGCTAACTGCATTTGATGTAAGTGAGAGTTGCCTTCATATGTCAAATTATAGGTGGAAATATGCTCAGGTGAGAGCGCGATGGCGATTTCCAAATCAGATATCCATTCCTCAATCGTTTGGTTGGGTACTGCGAAAATGAGATCTATCCCGATATTATTGAATCCATTCGCTCGAATCATATCATATGCCTCGAACACTGTTCGTGATTGTTGACGTCGGCCAAGCATATGCATCGTTTTTTCATTAAAACTTTGAACTCCCATTGTTATCCTTGATACGCCAATTTCTTTCAAAGCTTGTAGTTTGGTGGGTGTTATGGTTCCGGGTGAACATTCAACTGACCACTCTAACAAAGGATCATTTTTTTTCATATATTGCCCAAGAGTTGATATATTATCAGGCGATAGTATGGTTGGGGTCCCTCCGCCCCAATAAATAGTGTCTGCCGATGGAGTATCGTTTTGAAGCTCGATATCCTTAATCAATAATTCAACATAATGATTTAAAGCTGATTTTGTCGGACGTTCTTGATAAAACCCGCAATACGAGCATCTATGCGCGCAAAATGGAATATGCACATAAACCCCGAAATATTTTGTGCTTGTTGACACTTTTTCTTGCATGCCGACCTTCATTCGATATTAAATTATGCGCGATTTTATGAAACTTAAAGGGCAATTTTCAATTTTACTTATATGTTGTGCGTTCGTTCTAAGCGGTTGCTATTCCATAGTTGACAATCAGATGCCGAAAACAACGCCACAAAATCCGTCGAATTCTTATACCATTAGCATGAAAGTGAGGGATACGAATGTGAATATCGTACCTGGTAGCTATCAGGCCAGACTGGTAATTGACGGCGAAGCATACAATATGCT